>SOIY01000062.1 GCA_004376785.1 Candidatus Stahliibacteriota bacterium
ACAGTACTGATATTATCTTCATTTCAGAAAAGCGAAATTTTTTACGCTGCATTAACCTTCCTCCAATTTTAATTTTTATCGTATCCATTATATTGATAAGTATTATTATTTCAACTGCAATTCTGTTTTTATATAATACCCGAGAAATTGTTGTCGGGATGAATATCAGGCAAAGTGAACAAGAACATAATATGTTGCTTGCAAAATTAGATTATGTAAGTAATTTACTTAATCGTACAAATAATGGTTTTGATAATTATATTGCGCAAGACAATCGGGAAAGGACGTTCTGGCAAATGGCATATATCCACAGTGATATTTGGTCAATGGGTATTGGTGGTAATGAGTATAAACCATCCCAAAAATATCTGTCAAACCGCACAAATAGCATACTTGGTGAAATTTATGAATCGATCGATGTATTAAAGGGAAAATGTTATCTTAGAAAAACGAGTCTCAACGACATTGAGAACAAGATAGAAAGTAAATTATATCTTTGGTCTCATATTCCTTCAATACATCCTGTTCCAGGAAGAAAACTCGGTTCTGGTTTTGGATACCGGATAGATCCGATTAGCAAAAAAACTATTAGAATGCACTGGGGTCTTGATATTGGAGCACCACGAGGTACAAATATACTTGCAACTGCTGATGGTGTGGTTTCTTACATTGGATGGAATGGAGGATATGGGCACACATTAGATATTGACCATGGTTTTGGATTCAGAACCCGTTATGCCCACTGTCAAAGAATTTTGGTAAAAAAAGGTGATTTTGTAAAACGCGGTCAGGTGATTGCTAAAGTCGGTAATACTGGCAGATCTATTGCTCCTCATCTCCATTATGAGGTGCATGTTTCCGGGGTAAAAGTCAACCCAAAAACATACATTGATTTATCAAGTGTAGTTATTAATTAACATCACCAACATTAGATTTTTAATTATATTTTTATTCATATCCCGTCTTTTTCCAGGAACATTAACAATCATTGCTGTTGGCGATATAATGATGGGTTCTACTTATCCAGTAAACAATCTGCCGCCAAACAGAGGCAGGGGTCTTTTTGAAAAAGTCGATTCGATTCTCAATGCTGCGGATCTGACATTAGGTAATTTAGAAGGAACTCTGCTTAAAGGTGGTGTCTGCTCCAAACAGATAAAAAAAGGCAGATGTTATGCATTTCGAACGCCACCCGATTTTGCCAATAACCTTGTTCATGCAGGATTTGATTTTATGAATCTTGCGAACAATCACATGAATGATTTTGGATACAATGGAATAGTTTCAACTGTAAAAGCACTAACAGATGTTGATATTCAATCTGGTGGTCCATATGAAAAGATTGGTCAATTTGAGATAGATAGTTTGAAGATTGCGATAGTCTGTTTTTCTACGTCACCAAATACACATACAATATTTGATATTGAACAAGCGCAGCAAAGTGTTGCTGAACAGGCAAAGGTTAATGATATAGTCATAGTTTCATTCCATGGCGGCGGCGAGGGTTTAAATTATCTGCATACCCGGGATACGTCTGAGTACTTTTTGAGATCGCCAAGAGGAAATGTGGTTAAGTTCGCCCGTGCCGTGATTGATAGCGGGGCAGATTTTGTGTGGGGGCATGGGCCTCATGTTCCTAGGGCAATAGAAGTGTACAAAGACAGGTTGATTGCGTATAGTCTCGGTAATTTCTGTACCTGGGGATTTAATGTTGATGATGAAAGAGGTTTTGCTCCAATTTTAGAAATTGTGCTCGATTCTACAGGAGTTTTTAAACACGGCAAGATAATTTCTGCGATACAAAAAAAATTTCAATCTTTGGAACTCGATACTTTATATAGAGCTGCCAATCTTATAAAAAAACTGTCTATTGATGATTTTCCGAATTCGACACCCCAAATCACAGGTGAAGGTATAATTCTACGTCAAAAAAGAAGGCTTGATAGAAGAATGCTTGAACAAATAATATATTAGGTAGAGGCATGCCATGGCGTGCCCCTACGAATAAATTGTAAAATATTGACTTACCCTGAATTTACTATATAATACCTTTATGAAAAATATTGCAGTCTTGGGTGCCACAGGCTTGGTTGGAGAAGAGGTTATCAAAATTTTAGAACAGAGAAATTTTCCAACAAAAGAGCTTTTTCTTTTTGCCTCAGAGCGGAGTGAAGGTCAAACTGTAATATTTAAAGATAGAGAAATCGAAGTTCTTTCTGACTATGAAAGTTTTAAAGATAAAGTAGATTTGGTCTTCAGTTGTCTTGACGCCCCGCTGGCACGAGAAATTGTTCCAAAGTTTAAGAATACTGCGGTTGTTATTGATAATTCGAACGCCTTCCGTATGGATTCTGAAGTGCCACTCATTATTCCGGAAATCAATTCTGAAAAGATAAAAGAACATAAGGGAATTATTGCCAATCCGAATTGTTCAACTATCCAGATGCTCGTGCCTCTTTATTATCTCCATAAAAAAGCAAAGGTGAAGAGAATATTTGTTGCTACATACCAGTCGGTCTCAGGCTATGGTAGAGATGCAGTAGATGAATTGAAATTAGAATTTGAATACCTTGGAATGTGTCAGGATATTGAAAAGCTGGAGAGACCTGTTTTCTCTCACCCAATCGGGAATAATATTATACCACAGATAGGTGATTTTAATGAAGATGGATATACAAAGGAAGAGATGAAAATGCTTAATGAAACACGTAAGATTCTTGACGACGAGTTAATTCAGGTGACCTCAACGTGTGTGCGCATACCGGTTATTTGCGGGCACAGCGAGGCTGTTTCTGTAGAATTTGAAAATGCGCTTTCGCCTGGTGAAGCAAAGGAGATTCTAAAAGGCGCCCCAGGTGTTAAATTAATAGAAAAAAGCGACGATTATCCCATGCCAATTCATGCTGCAGGACATGATGAGGTGTTTGTTGGTAGAATTAGAAAGGACCTCGCTTTTGAAAATGGATTAGCAATGTGGATTGTTGCTGATAATGTTCGTAAGGGTGCAGCACTTAACGCGGTACAGATTGCAGAACTACTTTGAGCATAGAAATTTCGCAATTTCTATGCAAATTCCAAAACCCAAGCTCCAAATTCCAAAGACAGATAGTAAAAAAAGTTTTTTATTAGGATTTGGATATTATTTGGATTTTGGTATTTGATATTGTTTCTGTCTCACATCGAGTGTTCGACACGAGACGGAATTTCGGATTTCGATATTAGAATTTCCCCGAACGAAGTGAGGGTGTGATGCTTTCCTGGATTGGATTCATAATTTCCTTAATTGTTATCTTGATTGTTGCGCGTAAAAATTTACCACTGGCTTTATTGTGCGGAGCTATTATTTTAGGTCTGTTTACACTTCCTCTTGTTTCAATCTTAGATGAGATTATCCATACATTTACAGACCTTTCTATTATTCTTCTGGCGCTTGCAATGGGTGTAATTCCAATGATCGGTGGTGCAATGAAACAAAGTGGTCAGATGGACGATCTCGTAAACAATCTACGGATTGGTAGAAAAGGACTTATGGCATTATCACCGGCAATTATGGGACTGCTTCCCATGCCTGGCGGTGCTCTCCTTTCAGCACCAATTTTGGAAAAGGGTGGTGAAGGCGTAGAAGATGATTTGAAATCTGTCATAAATAATTGGTTTCGACATCTTTTTGTAATGATATATCCTCTCAGCCCTGCTCTTATTGCTTCAGCAAAAATATCGAATTTGAATTTATACACTGCAGCTTTATCTCTTCTTCCTGTATTTGCTTTTGCTCTTTTCTTAGGATATATATTTTTTATCAGAAAAGTTCATGGCAATATTATATATTCAAGTTCATTTTCTTTAAAAAAATTACTTATACCCCTGGGTATTATTCTGGTTGCGCCATTTCTTGATTTTATATTAAAAAAGATATTTGCATTTCAGGTTAAAGAAATAGCTACACTTATTGGAGTCAGTACAGCATTTATCCTCTCCTGGAGATTAAGCAGGGTCAAGTTGAATCTAAAAGAAATTTCTAAAAAAATGAAGCCATGGAATTTCAGTTTGATTATTTTAGGTATGTTTATATTTTTACATATTTTCCAGTCATCTAATGTTGTAGATTTAATTGCTTCTATTCCGCTTCCACCTGCAACACTTTGTGTAGTTGCCGGTTTCATATTGGGGTTTGCTACAGGAAGGGTTTTATTACCAGCCTCGATTATTCTGCCTGTATACTTAGCTACCAGTGCTATTTCACCATTTGTATTTGCGATCATTTATACGAGTATATTTTTTGGTTATATTATATCGCCTGTTCATCCCTGTGTTTGTGTTACTATTGAGTATTTTAATGTTCCGCTGAAGAAGTTCTTCAAACTATTGGCAGCACCAACATTTATTATCTTTGTTATTACACTATTAATATCCATATTTATTATGACGTAAGATAAAGGAGATAATGATGACGACATTAATTATTCTCTTATTGTCTTTAAATCAACCAGAACCGATTGGTATTATAAGTGCCATGGATGAAGAGTTGGCATTAATTAAAGAGGATATGGTGATCGAAACAGTAGATACTGTTTCTAACAGAATTTTTACAATTGGTAAGATTTATGGAATGCCGTGTGTTTGTGTGAAGGCAGGAATTGGTAAAGTAAATGCTGCAATGACTGCAGAAATTTTGATTTTAAATTATAATGTAGAATGTGTTATTTGTAATGGTGTTGCAGGTGGTATTGATCCTAATTTGGATATTGGAGATATTATCATTTCGAAGAAAATAATTCATCATGATTTTGGTCAGTTAATGACTGATACATTTATTCCATTTGATACATTAGGTTTTCTTGCTGACAAATACTTAATTGATATTGCAGTAAAGGCAGCAGCTAATGCGAAATTTGATCCAGTTCCACAAGAAATTTGCAAGAAGACAGGTCATTTCCCAGATGTAATAGTTGGTAGAATTGTAACTGGAGATCAGTTTATCAGCAGTGAGAAAAAACGCAAGTGGATTGAGAGAACATTTCATGCTGATTGTGTAGAAATGGAAGGTGCAGCAGTAGCCCAGGTGTGTGTAATCAACCAAGTGCCTTTTGTGATTATTCGATGTTTGAGTGATATTGCCAATGAAACGGCAGATATTGATTTTGAGGAATTTGTTGTCTATGCTGCAAAAAATTCGAGTTTGATCGTAAATGAAATGATTAAATTACTTAAGAAATAAAAAATTGTTGACTTTACAGAAAAGGTAGTTATAATAAAATATTAGGGGTCGTAGTTCAGATTGGTTAGAACGCCTGCCTGTCACGCAGGAGGTCGCGAGTTCAACTCTCGTCGGCCCCGTTTTTTACATTCAGTAATTATTCAATTTTCAGTGGAAACTTGTAGTTGCGCCATTTATGCCTGTCCTGAATTTATTGAAGGGGCGCATATTTACCCCGTTGGATAGTAATCATCCTACGGGGTTTGTCTCAAATTTCCAGATAAGCACTCGCTTCGCTCGTGCTATCTTTCCTTCGACAACCCAGTACCTTATTCCGTAGGGTTAAGATATTTTGCACGATAAACCCCGCTCATCTGCGATGGACATGGGTACATTAATCCACTAAGTTTTGATAATTACTTTCCTCGTAAGTTATTGACAGTTTTTGATTTTAAGTTATACTTAAGCCTATGTTTTTTTTGATTCCCATTGGCAGTGAAGAAGGTGTAAGGAGACTGCCCTACCTCACAATAGGATTGATTGTTCTTAATTCGATTATCTGGTTCATAACGAGTATGGTTCTTGGTGGTCAGATAAACGAATTAGAGAAGATTAACAAAGAGCTGTTTGATATTGAATCCAAGTATATGTACAGGATAATCGAAACAGATCCTACTTTATTAACAAAATGTAATGTTGATGAGATACGTGAACGGTTCATAGCGGATGAGATTATACCCCGCGATAGTGAGGATTATGCAGAATGGATGAATTTATATAAAGAGTTTACAACAAAGCGGAGTAATATGGTTTTTGAACGATGGGGATTTACACCAAAGAAATTTGAATTTCTTAAGATTTTCTCGTCAATATTTATCCACGCAAATTTCTTACATTTACTTTTTAATATGCTCTTTTTATGGCTGGTTGGCTGTAATATCGAAGATGACTGGTCCTGGAAGGTGTTTCTCGGATTGTATCTTATCTCGGGAGTTATTGCCTGTTTATTGCACACTGCGTTTTTTCCAAAAAGTACTGTACCCCTTATTGGTGCGTCTGGTGCAATTGCTGGTGTGATGGGTGCTTTTATGATAAGACATTATAAAACCAAGATCAGATTTGCTTACTTTTTATGGTTTATTTTAATAAGGCCCTATTACGGCACATTCGCTATTTATGCCGGTATTGCACTTCCTTTCTGGTTTTTACAACAAATTATTTTTGCTGGCGGTGGTGCTGAATCAGGGACTGCACATTGGGCGCATGTTGGTGGTTTTGTTTTTGGCGCGGTTGTTGGTGTTTCTATGAAATTATTTGGTATTGAAAAGAAATATGTTGCACCTATGGTTGAGGACAGTTTTGAAAAGCTTAAAATGTCGCCAAAGATGAAAGAAGTGAACAAGAAATTGGACAACGGCGATACTGCAGGTGCGATGCCATTATTGCTGATGGTTATAAGCGAAGAACCACAGAATTTCGATGCTCTACTTATGCTTGCAAGAATTTACTTTGAGAAAGGTCATCGCGATGATGCGATTGTCATGTATAAAAAAGCTTTCGATATTATATTACAAACTGAGAATTCAAATTTAATATTTTCAACTTACGAAGAGATTAAGGAAAAAAATATTTTGCGTAAAATATCAGAGAAGAATATATATAATCTCGCTAATTTTTTAGAAAAAGATGAAAAATATGAAGAAGCCGTAAAGGTATTCGGTTTGTATATAGAAATTTACCCTTCTGGAAAAGTAAGGCCCAAAGCCATTTATCGAACCTTCCTGCTTTTTAGAGACAAATTAAATAATAAAACAATGGCACAACACGCCCTTGCATATTTGAAAAAAGAATACCCCGACTGGCTGCAGCTACAATAGAAGATGTTGAAAGCATATTTTATGTTAGATCTCCTTCTTGGCGGTTCAGCTTGTTTTGAGTTAAACTCTAAATCCTAAGCACTAAATACTAAACCCCGTTAGATACACACTCAACTTGTCTTTTCAGATATTATTAACATAGTAAGAATATTTCAATTGGTATTAGCATTGAGCATTGTTTTATCTAACGGGGTAAACAAATTCTAATTACCAAAATACAAAACATAGGTAAAAAAATTTAGAAATTAGAATTTTGATATTGTTTGGGTTTTGGGGCTTGGGATTCGATATTTTAAAGTTCTTAAAACGATACTGTTTTTTATATTGACTTAATCAATATATATGTATATACTTATCTATGTCTGATAAATTCAAGCCACCACCATTCAATTATTGTGATTATCGGTGTGAGAAATGTGATGAGAAGGATAACTGCCGTGTTTACAAAGATAATGAGGAGAGGGTACTGCAGCATTATGTAAATGGTGAAGACCCGTATGATCCCAAAGTTTTCTTGAGTGACTTGCATGAAATTTTTGCGAAGACAAAAGATATGATTAAAGATATGGTTAAAGAACAGGGCATTAATATTGAAGAACTTCCAGATGAAGAGATTCCTGAAATCAATCCTGAAGAGTATGTATTGTATCGTCTTGCTCATCAGTATTCTAAAGAAGCACATATTTTCATAAAAGAATTAGAAAAAACAGGAATACCAGAGATAATAGAGGAAGATTATGCTGATCTTATCTGGTATCACACTTTGATTGCTGCAAAGTCAGGCAGATTGGTATCAGGTTTTATTGACGATTTCCTTGATGAAGAAGTAGCAAAAGTAGAAGAGGAGGGTACTTTAAAGGTTATTAATAAAGGTATTAATTTATCCAAAAATGCTTTAGAAAATATGCTTAATGAACTACCCGACCATTTATATACAATTGCTGATTTAATGGAATTACTCAAGAGATTGGAAAAACAGATTCAAAACGATATTCGGCAAAAAGTAAACGAGGAAAATAAAGTTTAATCTTGAAATAACAAGTTTGTTCGTGTAAATTTTATTGTTGAGTGCTTTAATGTACTGATTGTCAACCCAAAAATTTTGTGTATAATTAAATATGAAACAGAATATTAGAGAAAAGATATCTACCGAAGTGCAAAATACAATCGAAGAACATAATATGCTTAAGCGAGTAAAAAAACTGGTTATTGCTTTTTCTTCTGGACCTGATTCAGTCTGTCTTCTGAACGTGTTACACACACTTTATGGTGATAAAATCGATTTTCACCTCGTTTATGTAAATCATGGACTCAGACCCCAAAAATATTTAAAAATTGAAGAAGATCTAACCAGAGAATATGCGTTAAAATATAATTCTAAATATAGAGTTATTAACATAAAAGTTAAAAAGAAAAAAATTGGGTGGGAAGCTGCAGCGCGGGAATTGCGCTATAGTGCTCTATTAAACTATATGAATAAAATTAATGCACAGCGAATTGCGATTGGTCATAATCTTGATGATATGCTTGAGACTTTTTTCATGAATCTATTAAGAGGGAGTGGTACACGAGGATTAACGTCTATGCCGCCAGTGCGTCTGCCATATATCAGGCCTTTGATCAATATTAAAAAGGCAGAAATTTTAAGATATTTAAAAGTGAAAAGATTATCATATTCAATAGACGAGACAAATAGAATTTTGGGTTATCGCCGTAATCTATTACGACATAGAATCATTCCTGAATTTGTTAAGATTAATCCACAGATACATGAAACCATAAAGAGAGAGATTGATATTCTAAAACAGGATGATGAATATTTCGAGAAGCAGGTAGAAAGGCTATATAAAAATGCTGCCACAAGAGAATTGAACCATATTTCCCTTGACATTAAAAAAATTCTGCGGTATAATGAAGCTATCGTTAACAGAGTGGCAATGAAAGTAATAAAAAAATTGCGCGGTAATCTGGATGGATTTGAAAGTAAACACTTTAAGGCAATTGTAGGTCTAAAAGATAAAACGAGCGGTAAAAGAATCGATTTGCCAAAAGGTCTTTATGCACAAAGGGAATACGATGACATCATCATTGGAATCGCAAAGCCTGCAAAGTCAATGGAAATACTTGTTGATACTGATACGGATCTCTTAGTTTCTGGTGACATCATGATTAGAATCCGTACCGTCTCAAAATTTGATTTGAAACGTCGGAAATCTAACTGTGAGGTCTTTGATTTAGATGAAATTGACCTGCCTCTATTAATTAGAAATAAAAGAAAAGGAGATTATATTAAAGCGAAGATTGGCAAAAAGAAGATTAAAAATATCTATCATGAGTTTAAAATTCCATTACACAAACGCAAAGAACTCATGATGTTGTGTGACCAGAAAGGTATATTATGGATTTTTGGTATTGTACGGGCATTTAGAGGATTCATTAATAGAAAAACAAATAAAATTTTGGTGGTGGAATTTGAACGTACTCATTAAAGAAAAAGCTATATTTCAAAAAGTAAAAGAGATTGGAAAACAGATAAATGCTGACTATGAAAATAAAAACCCAATACTTGTCGGAGTGTTAAAAGGCGCATTTGTCTTTTTAGCTGATCTGTTAAGGGAAATCGAAATACCTGTTGAAGTAGATTTTCTTTCGATTTCAAGTTATAATGGAAAAGAATCGAGTGGTGTGGTGAGACTCACTAATGATTTATCTTTGAATATTGAAGATCGTGATGTAATTTTGATTGAGGACATTGTCGACACGGGACGTACTGTTAGTTACATTATTAAAAATTTAAAAACCCGTAAGCCGACCAGTTTGGTGGTATGTACTTTACTTAATAAAAAAGAGGATAGGATTATTGAGGTACCTTTAACTTATATTGGTTTTGATATTCCGGGTGTTTTTGTAGTGGGTTATGGCCTCGATTATTTAAACAGGTATCGTAATTTAAAATACATTGGAGTGATAAATGGTAAGTAAACAACCTTCTAAAAAACGTGCCTTGCAGACCATTATAATCTGGACTGTAATTTTCGTAGCCGTTTATATAGTAGTACTACAGGTAATTAATAGAGGAGGAAAAGCGGTTGATGTTCCCTACTCAATATTTATGCGCGAGTTGAGGCAGAAAAATGTAGGCGAAGTGACCATTACCGAAAAGTCTGTAAAAGGTAAGTTTAAAACTTCTATATCATTTGAGGATAAAGAAAATTTTGCTGAATTTACTACACTTATTCCATTTGAAGATCCAAAACTCGCTGATGAGTTGGTTAAATATAATGTTAAGCTCATTGCAAAACAGAAATCAGGATGGGGTAATATAATTATAAGTATTGTTCCGTGGCTTTTGTTGATTGGTGTCTGGATTTTTTTCATTAGACAGATGCAATCCGGTCAGAATAAGGCGCTGGGATTTGGCAGAAGCCGAGCAAAAGTGGTGCTTGAAAATAAACCGTCGGTTACTTTTAATGACGTTGCAGGAGTAGAAGAGGCAAAACAGGAATTAGAAGAGGTTATTGAATTTCTAAAAGAACCAAGAAAATTTACGCGACTTGGCGGAAGAATTCCCAAAGGTGTATTACTACTTGGCCCGCCAGGGACAGGTAAGACCTTGATGGCAAGGGCAGTTGCTGGTGAGGCGAGAGTTCCGTTTATCTCCATAAGTGGTTCTAATTTTGTCGAGATGTTTGTTGGAGTTGGTGCTTCTCGAGTAAGAGACCTTTTTAACCAGGCAAAACGTAACTCTCCTTGTATCATCTTTATCGATGAAATTGATGCTGTGGGACGTTTGAGAGGAGCAGGTTTAGGTGGTGGACATGATGAAAGGGAGCAGACCCTGAATCAATTGTTGGTGGAGATGGATGGATTTGAAGTTAATGAAGGTGTTATATTGATGGCTGCTACTAATCGTCCCGACATACTTGATCCAGCTTTATTAAGGCCAGGAAGGTTCGATCGGGTAGTGGTACTTGATAGACCAGACATACGTGGAAGATTGGGTATACTCAAGGTTCACACGCGAAAAAAGCCACTTGCTGATGACGTTAAGCTTGAAATTCTGGCACGTGGCACTCCAGGATTTTCCGGAGCTGATCTGTCAAATATGATTAACGAAGCAGCACTACTTGCCGCACGAAGAAATAAGCAAAAAATTACAATGAGTGAATGTGAACATGCCAAGGATAAGATAATGATGGGTGTAGAAAGAAAGAGTCTTCTTATATCTGATGATGAGAAGAAATTAACTGCCTGTCATGAATCGGGTCATGTCCTTGTTGCGAAGTCGCTTCCTGGAATGGATCCAATCCATAAAGTGACAATAATTCCAAGAGGAATGGCACTTGGTTTAACACAGGCACTACCCATTGATGAACGCAGGACATATTCAAAAACATATTGTCAAAATCAGTTAGCATTTATGCTTGGTGGCAGGGCTGCGGAAAAAATTGTGCTTGGTGATTTATCTACTGGTGCAGGTAATGATATTGAGAAGGCAACAAAACTCGCAAGGAAGATGGTTTGTGAGTGGGGCATGAGTGAAAGATTGGGTCCTTTGACATATGGTGAAAAGCAGGAGGAAATCTTTTTGGGTCGTGAAATAGGGATGCATCGTGACTTTTCAGAAGCGACTGCCCGAGAGATAGATGAGGAAGTTAAGAAAATTGTTGAAGAAGCTGAGGCTTGCGCCGAAAACATTGTAAAAAAGAATATGAAAAAACTTAAGAATATAGCACACATTTTATTGGAAAAAGAGATTTTAACAGGTGAAGAAATTGATAAGATATTAAAGATAAAAAATGGGAAGAATAAACAGAAAAATAAACAAAAAAGAAATTGAGGGTGCGGTAAAAATTATCCTCAAGGCAATCGGTGAAGATCTGAATCGGGATGGCCTTAAAGATACACCAAAACGCATTGCCCGTATGTATGAAGAGATATTTTCAGGAGTAAACAAAGATCCAAAAAAGGAACTCAAAACCTATACGGCTAAGAATGAAGATGAGATGATTATTATAAAAGATATTCCATTCTATTCGGTTTGTGAACATCACCTTTTGCCCTTTTTCGGTAAAGCCCACATTGTGTATATACCCAAGAAAAATAGAATTACAGGATTTTCCAGCCTGGTGAGGGTCATTGATGTTATGGCAAAAAGACCCATTGTGCAGGAAAGATTGACTCATGAAGTAGCTGATTTTTTAATGGTAAATCTTAAACCTATGGGTGTGATGGTAGTAATTGAAGCAGAGCATCTCTGCCTTTCTATGATTGGAGTTAAGAAACCAGGTACCCTTACTGTTACCTCAGCAATCAGGGGCGTAATGAGATCAGCCGCAACCCGCGCTGAGGCATTTTCATTAATTAAAGGTAAATAAAGATCGTAATTTATTTGAGATAAATACTAATTATTGAATGCGTCGCCACTTCTGAACTGTTCCGACGATTTCTTGTTCTTTGGCGAATTTGCGAATTTCTAATGTTCCATCCAGCAGCAAGGTCAAATAAACATCTTTGTACTCAACCGAAACAATATTGCCAGCAGCATCCACATTTTTTATTAAATCCTTTCCCTTCCACTTATTTGGCCTTACTGATTCGATATCACGCCATTTAATATCCTTTTCAGCAAAGCCGAGCTCTTCAAGTATACCTGAAACTTTGATTACCTTACCATGATATGTTTTTCCTACTTTTTCTACCTGGACAAGTGTTCCCTCTGCATCATCACCAAATCTTTCCCAGTTACCAATTAAAGGTTCTTCGCCACATGTAATCACAAGCAGTAAGATTGGAATTATTAACCAGATTTTCTTCATAATTTCCTCCTATTCGGTTAGACATAACATACACTTCTAATTTTATAATTATACCCGTAATACAAAATTCGTCAAGTCTAGATATTACCTAAACTTAATATGCATTTTTTCTTTTAATTATGAGAAAAACAGACAAAGTTATTGACATTTTCTTTTCTATAAATATACTCTTTTTATGTTATCAAAAATTATTTCTTGTGCTACATTTGGCATTGAGGGGTATTTAATAGATGTCGAAGTAGATTTATCCACTGGTTTACCAGGTTTTACTACAGTAGGTTTACCTGATAATGCTGTAAAGGAATCGAAGGACAGGGTCTTTGCAGCAATAAAGAATGCTGGATTTAGATTTCCATCAAAAAAGATTACTGTAAACCTTGCTCCAGCAGATATTAAAAAAGAAGGTTCGAGTTTCGACCTTCCGATTGCTGTTGGAATTTTAGCTGCATCTCAGTCTGTACGCAGTGCACAATTAAACCGTTATGCAGTTCTTGGTGAATTATCTCTGGATGGTTCATTGCGCCCGATCAAAGGGGCAATTTCTGTTTCCCTTGCCGCAAAGGATAATAAGCTTGATGGTTTGATTGTACCCAGGTCAAATGCCCGTGAGGCAGCGATTGTGGAGGGAATTAATGTTTACGGTTTTGATAACTTAATAGAGGTTGTAGCATTTTTGAATGGAGAGATTGATATAACTCCCACAAAAGTAAATCGCGAAGAAATATTTGAAGCAGCTTCTCAGTATACAGTCGATTTTGCCGAGGTCAAAGGTCAGCATCATGCAAAGCGCGCCTTAGAGATTGCTGCAGCCGGAGGACATAACATTCTGATGATAGGTCCGCCCGGGACCGGTAAAACAATGCTGGCAAGGCGCTTGGTAACTATCCTGCCCAGGATGACTCTGGAAGAGGCATTGGAGACGACCAAAATTCATTCAGTGGCTGGAATTCTATCTCCTGGTGATTCCGTGCTTGGCATAAGACCATTTCGCTCACCGCACCATACAATCTCAGATGCAGGTATTATTGGTGGTGGGCATGTTCCTAAACCAGGGGAGGTATCTCTGGCGCACAATGGTGTTTTGTTTTTGGATGAGTTGCCTGAATTTCATAGGAATGTCTTAGAAGTTTTACGACAACCTCTTGAAGACGGTTCTGTAACGATCGGCAGGGCAAAGGTCACGTTGACATATCCTGCGCGATTTATGCTCGCAGCGGCAATGAATCCATGTCCTTGCGGATATTTTACAGATCCTTATCATGAATGCCGGTGTACACCTACTGTAATACAGCGCTACCATACAAAGATTTCAGGACCACTTCTTGATAGGATTGATATTCACATTGAAGTGCCATCGCTCAAATATGATGAATTGAAATCGACCCAGCCGGGTGAATCTTCTGTAGAAATTCGAGCGAGGATAAATAATGCGCGCAAGCTTCAGCTTGAGCGTTTTAAAAGTAAAAGGAAAATTTATTGTAATGCACACCTGGGATCAAAGTATATTAGAAAGTATTGTTCGATTGATGATCAATCACAGTCCTTACTTAAGACCGCAATTGAGAGATTTGGACTTTCTGCGCGCGCCTATGATAAGGTATTAAAAGTGGCGCGGACAATTGCTGATTTAGAAAATTCAGAAAATATCAAAGTACAGCATATTGCTGAGGCAATCCAGTACCGCAGTCTGGATAAAAACGTCTGGCAGCGCTTATAGCGCTTCGATGGCAGTGATAAAAAGATAGATTACAGTGATACGCTACGCGTTCGATTTCGGCGA
>SOIY01000295.1 GCA_004376785.1 Candidatus Stahliibacteriota bacterium
TTAGAGGTATGAATACTGTAGAAAAAGTTCTAATTCACGATCTTAATGAAGATGAGGAATATGAGTTGTTCATAGATGCTGTAGTCGTACTATAAGACATATGATATGTTGTACTTTAGATTTTCCTATAACTAATTAAAAATCGTGGAGATTAGCAAAAAGGAGCATAGATGGATATAAAACACATCCAGGGTAAGAATAGAGGACATATTATGATTTATGCCTTGAGCACGTGTGTATGGTGTAAAAAGACGAAAAAATTACTCAACAACTTAGGTGTTGATTACTATTATATAGATGTTGACCTTTTAGAAAAAGAAGAAAAAGAAAATGCTAAAAAAGAAATAACGCGTTTTAATCCCAGCTGTTCATTCCCAACCACAGTAATTAATAACGAGAAGTGTATTGTTGGCTATAAGGAAACTGAAATCAAGGAGGCATTAAAATAATGACCAATGAAAATGATGTAAGTAAAGAAGCTATAAATAAATTATACGAGAGACTAAAGAAAGAGGCAGAAGATTTTGGATATCAACTCAATCCGGATATCGAATTTACTAAAGAACTTGTGAAGGGTTTAATCGTGAATGAAAAGAGATATGGCTACTGGGCGTGTCCATGCAGGTTGGCATCAGGCAATAAAGAAGAAGATATCGATATAATCTGTCCTTGTGATTACAGAGATCTTGATTTAAATGAATATGGCGCCTGTTATTGTGGTCTTTATTTATCGAGGGCTGTTATCGAAGGTAAAAAAACGATCGGCTCAATACCCGAAAGAAGACTATCAGAAGAAAAGAGGAAAAAAATACATGAAAAACCTAAAGCTACTAGTATTTCTTCTCTTCCTTTTCCTGTATGGCGATGCTCGGTTTGCGGCTACTTGTGCGCCCGTGAAGGGCCACCTGAAGTCTGCCCGATATGTAAAGCAAAAAAAGAACGGTTCAGGAGATTCATATAATCAAAAGAAAATGGCTCCTAATCGTTTAGCTCAAGAGAAGAGCCCTTATCTGCTCCAGCATGCCAATAATCCGGTTGACTGGTTTCCATGGGGAGAAGAAGCTTTTGAAAAAGCGCACCGAGAGGACAAGCCAATCTTTCTTTCTATAGGTTATTCCACTTGCCATTGGTGTCACGTTATGGAAAAAGAGTCGTTTGAAGATTATGAGGTCGCGAAACTTTTGAATGAAGCTTTTGTTTGCATTAAGGTCGATCGGGAAGAGAGACCAGATATTGATAATTTATACATGACAGTCTGCCGGCTGATGACAGGTAGTGGTGGTTGGCCGTTGACTATTATAATGACTCCGGATAAAAAACCGTTCTTTGCTGCAACTTATATTCCGAAAGAGAACAAATTCGGAAGAGCAGGACTCATCACTTTAATACCACAGATCCAAAAACTTTGGAGAGATCAACGTGATGACCTTATGAAAACAGTGGGTCAAATTACTACAGTACTAAAGCAAATATCAAAAGATCACAATGTAGAAAGTTTGCACGAATCTATATTAAAAACTACCTACCAAGAACTCCATCAAAATTTTGATGAAAACCATGGTGGTTTTGGTAACAAACCCAAATTCCCAAGTCCACACAACCTTCTTTTCTTATTACGCTACTGGAATCGAAATAACCAAAAAGAGGCATTGGAGATGGTTGAGAAAACTCTGCAAAACATGCACGCAGGAGGTCTATTCGATCATATTGGGTTTGGTTTTCACCGCTACTCGACCGATGAAAAATGGCTTCTCCCCCATTTCGAAAAGATGCTCTATGACCAGGCAATGTTAACACTTGCATATACAGAAGCCTATCAGATAACGAAAAATAAAGATTACGAAATAATTGCACACAAGGTTTTTTCTTATATACTGCGTGACATGACTGCTCCAGATGGAGGATTCTATTCAGCAGAGGATGCAGACAGCGAAGACGAAGAAGGTAAGTTTTATTTATGGACGGAAGATGAGATAAAAGAAGTATTGGGGAAAGATGCAAGTCTAATCATTAAGACCTATAATATACAAAAAGATGGAAATTTTACCGAGGAGGCCACAGACACAAAGAATAATAAAAACATCCTCTATATTAATAAGAGGATTGATATGATTGCAAATGAACTAGGCATTTCAGAACAAGATTTTTACTCACGCTTAAGCAAAGCACGTGAAAAGCTCTTCGAGCACCGTGAAAAACGTGTCCATCCTCATAAAGATGATAAAATTCTTACCAACTGGAATGGTTTGATGATAGCTGCATTAGCAAAGGGTAGCCGTATCTTTGGCGAGCAAAAATTTATAGATGCTGCGCAGAAATCCGTAGACTTTATATTAACAAAGATGCGCCAATCTGACGGTAGACTCTTACACAGATACCGTGATGAAGAGGCTGCTATTATGGCAAACCTAGATGACTATGCTTTCTTTATTTGGGGTTTAATTGAGCTTTATGAAACAACATTTGATGTACATTATTTACAAACTGCTCTCGATTTAAATAAAGATTTAATATCATATTTCTGGGATGATAAGTATGACGGATTCTATTTCACACCGGATGATGGCGAAGATCTAATCATTCGGCAAAAACAGAGCTATGATGGAGCGATTCCATCAGGTAATTCTATCGCTCTGTTAAATCTGATCCGTCTTGGAAAATTAACTGCAAATCCTGAGTTTGAAGAAATGGCATCCAAAATGGTGCATTTGTTCGCAAGCAGAATCAAGCAATCGCCAACTGCATATACTCAATTTTTGATCGCTTTAGACTTTATAATCGGCCCTACCTATGAAGTAGTTATAGTAGGAGATTCAAAGGCGGAAGACACAAAAAAAATGTTACAAGCTTTGACACAACATTTTATACCGAACAAAGTCGTTATCCTTCGGCCGCAAGAAATCAAATCACCAATGATTGATAATCTTACAGGATATACAAAAAACCATACCAGTATTAACAGAAGAGCTACTGCTTATGTATGTGCAAATTTCAATTGCAAGTCGCCAACCACTGACATTAATGAAATGTTGACATTACTAAATGTTGGGAATACAATACAAAGTGACCATCAAGCTGGGGTAGAATAACATCAATATGGAGAGTAAAAATTAAAAAAATGTGTGACCATATAGGGATATTTACAAATAATTCTAAACGATTAATAAACTTCTATACAAAAAAGCTGGGATTTAAAAAAGATAAAGTACGTATACTCCCGAAACCAATTATTAAAAGCATTTTCGGCATCTCTTACGAATGCGAGTTTACTAAATTAGTTTCGGGGCATATGATGATCGAAATTTTTAAACCAATATCGACCCACATACGTAGGCGTATAAATAATATCGCCGGCATTAATCACTGGGGGCACTGCGTAAAGGACAAAAAGGAATTTGTGAAAGAGCTTAGGCAAAAAAAAATAAATATTATTGAAGTAAAAAGCAATAATCATGTAGTCTATTTTATAACAGATCCTGATGGAAACAGAATAGAAATTAGGGAGTGCTAAAAGGATAGATAAATATGAAACAATAAAGGAGGTTGTTAATGAAAACAGGAGATAAAATTCCTGATTTTGTTTTGAAAGACCAGCACAATAAGGAATTGCGATTATCTGATATTAAAGGTAAGAAGGTACTGTTATCTTTTCATCCACTGGCATGGACAAAGGTATGTGCACAACAGATGAAATCTTTGGAAGAAAATCAGGAAAGGTTTAATGAATTAAATACAGTGGCAATCGGTTTGAGCGTCGACACCGTACCATCGAAACACGCCTGGGCAAAAGAATTGGGTATCAAGAATACTAAATTACTTTCCGATTTCTGGCCGCACGGTGAAGTAGCAAAAAAGTTAGGAATATTCAGGAGAAAAGAAGGATTTTCAGAAAGGGCAAACATAATTGTAGATGAAGATCAAAAAGTTATTTTCTTTAAGATCTATGATATCCCTCAGTTACCGGACATACAAGAAATTTTAAATTTCTTAAAAAAATAAAAAGGAGATAAAATAATGAATAATATTGATGATCTTTTGAAGGAAGCAATGAATGCCGAAGTAAAGGCAAAAGAGTTCTATTTAAATGCAGCAGAAAAGGCACAAAGCCAGGCTGGTAAGAAGTTTTTCAAGGAACTTGCAGATTTTGAGCAAAACCATTATGAGCGGGTAAAAAAAATCATTGAATCTCGAAACAAAAGCATACAACTTGAAGCCACTGAACCAACACAAGAAATGCCTACAGTGAAATCTGAGGTGCAAGGAGAATTTGAACCAAATAAGCAAGAAGTAGCCGATATACTAACCCTTGGTATTAAAGCAGAAAAAGAAGCCCAGAAAAGGTATAAGAAAATTGCCGAAGGCATAGATGACCCGGAAGGAAAAGAAATATTCAATAATCTTGCAGAGGATGAAAGAAGACATCACGATAACCTTGAGGCTCAATTCTATCAAATATCTAATAAGGGTATCATTATCTGGGAATAAAATTATTAAATGCCTAAATACCTAAACCCCCGTTAGATGTGTACTATCTAAACGGGGTAAACACCTAAACACCTAAAATTTTAGGTAATGTTGGTATTTTACCAGTCTGCCTCAAACAGGGATTTTTAGTTTTTTTAACCGATCCAGGGAGTATTTATGGATGTGAAACAAGCAATAGAAAAAAGAAGGGCTTACCGCTCCCTTGAACA
>SOIY01000222.1 GCA_004376785.1 Candidatus Stahliibacteriota bacterium
CTACTCCTCTGTAAAAAAGTTCTGGGCAAATATTTATTTTTGTCATTGCAAGCCCGAAGGGCGTGGCAATCTCGCGAGATTGTTCCGAGCCTGTTATGAGATTGCTTCGGCTCTCTGTAAGAGCCTCGCAATGACTGGCGGTTGACTACTGCGCTTTTTTTAAACACTCTGCGCAATCCGAGTAATGTATCCTGATCTCCTATCATTGTTCTCCCATTCTCCTTGTCTCTTGTTTCTTGGAACTTGGTTCTTGGAATTTGGAATTTGGTTCTTGGAGCTTGGAATTTTCAATCTGTGTAATCTGTGTCCTCATACAGTCCTCAATGCCTTTGCAGGCTCTAATTTTGTTATCCT
The DNA here is from genome assembly GCA_004376785.1 of Candidatus Stahliibacteriota bacterium. Taxonomy (GTDB): domain Bacteria; phylum Hydrothermota; class Tepidihabitantia; order SM23-42; family SM23-42; genus SOIY01. Next base: position 355 of record SOIY01000222.1, read on the forward strand.
TGTTATTGGTAGGAGCGCAACAATGATTGCTGCTAATAGACCGAATAAAAATCCAGTTATTATAATCATTGGTGTTGGCGAAAAATAGATAATCGGACCATACGGCATATCAGCTGAAGTTGATGAAGACATCATACTCATATCAATTCCTTGATATTTGAGCCAATAACTCAAAATACCGCCAATAACTGTTCCCAGAAAACTGCCTACAAAACCGATAATACCTGCTTCAAGAGTCAGCAATCCGGCGACCGAAAGATTATTCAAACCCATTGCCTTCATCATACCTATTTCTTTTGTGCGCTCATAGACAACCATAATCATGGTGTTAGCAATTGTCGAACAGGCAACGATTAGAATAATGGCATAAAAAATTGAGTAAACAAAGCTAAAGGTATTAATGTATTTGAGTATAGGATTATATTGAAAAGGAACAATAGAATAGTCGCCATGTAATTTTATTTCACGGGCAACACCTACCGACTTATTAGGGTTCTTTACTATGATAACAAGTTCAGTAGCACGGTCCTCAAGATCGAGTAATTGCTGACCAACACTCAGGGGGATATAAAACATGCTTTTATCCATTCCGCCTATACCGATTGAGAATATTCCTTTAACAAGAAGATTTATGCCTGTAGGTGAGTCGTACGCTGTTCTTGTTATTATGGTCAATGTATCACCCACCCCTATATCAAGACGTTTTGCCAGTTCATTACCAATTATCGTTGAATTGCTTAATGGGTCAAGGTAAGAACCTTCAATTATTCTTTTGTCCAATCTTGATATATTTGTTTCCTTGTCAGGATCAATAGCATATCCCAGTGCAGGTATGTTCAACTCTTCCTCGCCTAATAAAACACCAAATTTGATCCTTGGTGAAACCATTAGAATTTCTTCATGATTTAATTCGTCATATAATTCCGGTGTCAAATCTAAAGCCTCTGATAAAGGAATCATTCGTTCGCGTCTGTCATACTCCTTTGTTGTAATTCTTATATGCCCGGATATCAATCTAACAATATTTTCACTTATATTCTCGATTACACCACGCATATAACTCTGGGCAAATATTATCGTAGTGATGGCAATTGCTACACTAATACCCGAGATAATACTGCGCCGTGTATTACGGAAAAAATTTCTGTATGCAAGTTTTAATAAATACATTATACATGCCTCAAGGCTTCTACCGGTTCAAGCTTAGTTGCTTTTCTTACAGGCCAGAGTGTAACAATAACAGATACTACAACACCAAAAATAAACACACCGAGAACTGTCATATAATTAATTTCTCCCGTAATAATAAACTTTACCGGGTAAATTATATCAATATTCTCCAACATATGGCTCAAATCTAACCCATAATACACAAGGTGCAATGACGCAAGCAAACCCAGAAAACAGCCAAAAAGACTGCCAAATATGCCAATAATGCCTCCTTCATAAATAAACATCTTTACAATATTATAATTACCAAATCCCATTGCCTTTAACATTCCTATCTCTGGAATACGTTCCATGACTGCCATTAGCATTGTATTTATGATACCTATTGCTGCAATAATTACAACAACAAGTGCGATCATGAATTGCCCTGATCTTTTCATCCCTGAGAGGTCAAAAATACCTGCATTTAATTCTTTATAAGTATAAACCTCAAAATTCTTACCTATTTTACTGGCAATCTCTTGTTTCAACTGCATTAATTTATTATCATCCCTGGTTTTAATACACAGCTCTGTTATCCCATACATGGACAAAAGTCTTTGTGCGATATTCATATGCATAAGGGCTGCATTCCGATCTAAAAGAGGATGCCCGGTATTAATAAGGCCGGAAACTGTGAAGTCATATGCCTCATACGTACCATACCGGTCTCTTGTAATAATTGTCAAAAATGATCCAACATCTAAATCCATATCCTTTGCCAGATCTTTACCTATTAGAATATCATCCTGATTTTTCAAATATTCACCTTTAACTACTGTATTTGCTGTTTTAAAGACTTTGGTTTCCTTTTCAATATCAATACCAATACCCAAAACAGGAAGTTCATCAATCCCATTATTTATGCGACACTGAAATTTGATGCGTGGTGTCACGCCCTTAATAGTTTTTATCTTTGCTATCCTTTGTAAAATGAATTCAGGATTTTCAATAATTGTATCAAGAGGGAATAATCCTTCTTCACGATAATAACCCTTGGCAAATATTTCTAAATGGCTTGTTTCAAAATCAATAATATTTCCTGCAGCAAGACTGTCGAGACCGTTCATCATTGTATCCATATAAATCATCGTAGCAAGGCCAACTGATATTGCAGCTGCAGTGATTATTGTTCTTCTTCTATGGCGAAAGACATTACGCCATGCAAGATTGAGTATCTTCACCCCGCCCCTCGCTTGACAAATGTATCACAAAATCTCAGTTTCAAATTCTTCATTGTTCTCCTGTTTTGTTTTAATCCTTCTCTGACTTATAAGAGAAACTGGGTTCATTTTTTCTTATCACTCGTTATCTTGCCGTCTCTCAAGTAAATAATTCTCTCGGCAAATTCCATTACAAGCGGGTCATGTGTGGAAAAAATAAACGTCGTTTTCTTCTTTTTATTAAGCTCTTTCATCAATGATAAAATCTCCTTTGCATTCATTGAATCAAGGTTTGCTGTGGGTTCATCAGCAAGGACCATGCTTGGTTTCTTGACCAGAGCACGGGCAATGGCAACGCGCTGCTGCTGACCTCCACTCATCTCGTTTGACTTACGGTTAATGAATTCTGAAAGACCTACCTCTTCTAAAATTGATATAACTCTTTCCTTTTTTTCTTCTGCTGGCATGTTTACTAAAATCAAAGGCATCTCAACATTCTCATAAGCGGTTAATACAGGAATCAGATTAAATGTTTGAAAAACAAAACCGAGTTCATTTTTTCTAAATTCTGCTTTCTCTTTTGTAGAAAGTGTAGTAATGCTTGTACCATTAATTAAAACATCACCTTTTGTGGGTATATCAAGACAACCTATAATATTTAGAAGTGTTGTCTTACCTGATCCGGATGGTCCGGCAATAGCAATAAATTCACCATCTTCAATTTTCAAACTTATACCGCGTAAAGCAGGAAATAAGACTTTACCAACCTTATAATCCTTGAACAAATCAATCGTTTCTACCACTACACCTCCTTAAGATAACTGCGTTATGCATCTCAGTGTGTCTATGGCACACTAAAAGTAGACCTTCATCCATACATACACTGCACCATCATATGGTGTAATATTCTTAAATTCGCTTTCATCTGACCCAACAAAATAATTCAAGCCACAAATAATCTCGGCGTTTTCAAATATCGAATAGCTAATTTGGGGCATAATAATAAAACCTTTGTCATTTAAATTTATTATTGAATTTATTGATGGTCGAAAGAATGGATCATAAATCGCACTTATTGCAATATAGAGGTATTGTTGTGCAAGAGTCCTTCTTTGCCCCAACAAAATCTTTGTAAAATCATAATTAGCAGGATCGTCTTCACCGCTGCCGTCAAAAAAATACTCAGCCATTGTATAAATCATAAAAGGGAAGGTATAATCAATGCCAACCGCTAATTTACTGTAATTTAAAGTATCTTCCTGCGTGAAAGTATACTCACCCCAATAACCTATTATCAACTCACCTGTAACCTCGCCGCCAAGGATTGTTTTTCTATCTGATGATCGGTGCATAAGATTTATACCGATATCATTCTTCAAAAGATTTGTGCCTAATCGTACACCATAAAACGACTGTTTCATATCTTCCTGTGGTAAAAAAACACCACGTATACTTGTTAATGCCCCTAATGAAATATAACCAAGCAGTGCATTTGAACCTGGCTTTTCGTACCCAGGTTCAAAATAATTAACCGGGTTAAATACATCCAATGGTTTGAATACCCTGGCTACGCCCCAATACAACCTCTGCTTACCTGCGATTAATCTCAAATTCTCAGGACCTATCCATAGGGCAAGTCTTGAGATCCTTATATTATCTACAGCAAAGGAAAAAAAAGTAGTATCATATGGAAGAATAAGATCAAGTGCCACTTGTGTTCCATAATCTACTCCGTCAGCTTTAAATTCAATCCAGCCGCGATTATAGCCTGCAATACTTAATGAATCATTCCAACGAAGAACAGGTCTTGTTTCAACATAACCGGAAATATCGAGATTTGTAAAGATACAGAGCACCACTGCACAAATATGCATATAAAAGTATAAATAATATTGTACGAAAGTCAATGTTGTATTATTGACAGAAGGGATTTTTT
>SOIY01000057.1 GCA_004376785.1 Candidatus Stahliibacteriota bacterium
TTGGTGAAAAAATTGCATCGTGAAGATAATTTTTATACTCGAGTTCATGGATTGAAGAAAACTGCAATAAAAACACAGATATATGCAAAAGCAGGCATGGGTTAACACAAATTCCTAAAATCATTAACGCTCCGAAATTCGTTGATTAAGTTTAGAGAGGGCTCGGAAAAACTATTTTCGAGCTCCTTATATTTTTTTATTTATTTCAAGGGCGATCTTTAAACCTTGTTCCTTGGTTTCTATTTTAGCTTCAAGCTGCATATCAAGAAGTTCTTGCAATATAATTTTGAATTTTGGACCAGGTTTTAATCCCAGGGCAATTAAATCATAGCCATTCACCAGACGCTCGACCTTAGGTTTGGCATCGTCTGCCCTTTTCAATTCGATCATTCTCATAAATACATGCTCAAGATGTTTTGTCCACCCGGCTGTAGCATACCCGTCAGCCCAGGCAAGCATCATAGCACCGAACCAGTCATCATCAAGGTCGCGGAAAAAACGCCGGATTGCGCGGTCAGTCAATTCTTTATTCGTTGCCAGAAGATGCAACCTCATATGTTCTTTTACTAATTTCTTAAGCATTGCTACTTCGCTGCGGGAGAATTTGAGTCGCTTGTAGCCCAAAATTTGAACTATCCTTGCACCCTTTATATCATGGCCATAAAAATGAACATCACCTTCTTTTAACAAGAATGTATCTGGTTTGGCAACATCATGAAAAAGACCAGCAAGCTTTAAAAGCGGTATACGAGCAGGTACAGAGAAATACCGGGAAAACTCCGGCTCAATTTTTGTAAAAAAACTTCGTTTCATTAATTCTTCTATTGCATAAAAGGTGCTGAGTGAATGACCCCAGAGATATGAATCTTCAATTATTTTTTGTGCCTCAGGGAAAATCTCTTTAAACAGACCGAGTTCATCCATCTTTAATATCTTTTTATAGGAATTTTGTGCAGCCATTATTCTTAACATCTCATAACCAATACGCTCGGCTGCTATTTTTTTAAGACTTATTCCTTTTGCAAGTTTGAAGAAGTTTTTATTCAGATCAAAATCGAGTTCCAGTGCGAATCTAAAGCCCCTTAAAATCCTTAAAGGATCTGTTTTTAATGATTCGTCAGTAGTTAGTCTAATTAATCCCTTTTCTAAATCCTTTATACCCTTGAATGGGTCAAGAAATTCTAAGGTATCAAGATTGATCGCCATTGAGTTAATTGTGAAATCACGCCTTTTTAAATCATTTAATAAGCCATTTTTGCCAAATCCAATGAAATCGTAAATTATATCTTTTTCTACTACACGTGCTTCATCATCATCTTTGCTTAAAAGCACAAAGGCACCCTTGGTTTTACGGGCAAAGCTTGTTGCAAACTTGATTCCTGAGCCAGAGACAGCGAAGTCATAATCCTTTGGTTGGATTCCTAATAAAATGTCCCTTATTGTTCCACCGACAAGATATAAATCCTTTTTGCCTTTAAGATTTTTAACTGCCTGTATATATTGATTACCTGTAATAAACTCTTCTAATGTTTTCATCTGCTTATTCTACTCAGTATTTTGATGTATGTCAACGTCCTATATAGAGATTTCTGAAAAAGACCAGAAATCAAGAACCAGATTATAGTTTATCCATCTGAATCTGCTAAAAATCTGCCTGTATCTAATTTTAAATGAAATTTAAAAACCGATTGACCAGCACATTTTCCAGGGATCGTCACTCAAGGTATAAAAAGGAAGATTAAATGATAAAGGACCAATAACAAGACGTGCGCCAACATCAAAGGCATAATCGTCATAATAACCAAAATCATAAAAAATTCTTATTGGTGAATTATTAGGAAATTCAAGATTAACACAATACATCTGGTCTGATTTGATATGTAGGGTTTGATAACCGCGCATATTGCCATCCCCGGGAATGTGAATATGTTCCTGAGGTGACCAATATCCTGCTTGACCAAAGACTAAGTCTGCCAGCATACTGATGCGCAGAGCACCACTTAAAAAAAGTTTGTCCTGAGTAGGCGCATCCCCAAAGACCCTGCCTGCGAAAAAACGTATATTAAAAGGAATAACTGCTTCGATTTCCTTTTTGATCTCGAGTGTAGTTTTTACATAATTCCTATCACTACCAATAATTTTATTTGAAAGGTGTAGGTCTGCATTTACTTCCCAATTTTGATATTTAAAATTAAAATGGTTAGTAAAAACAATGTGCCTGCCTAAGTCCCAGTCAATAGAATCAACAGGATCATAAGATTTCAGATAATAATAAGCAAAAGTGTGTTTTAGCTCTATTTGTGGAGTTAGAGAAAAAGGCGTATCAAAATTATTAATAAAAGCAAATCTCAATTTATCTTCTCTATTTGAATTGGAACCTGCAAATGCGATTCGTGTTCTCATGCCCTTCTTGAATATTATCGGAGTTTGATAACTGAATGCTGGATAAAAATTTTTACTTTTACTACCATAGACGCAACCTCCGGTCCACTGATGCCTGCCTTTAACAAAATCGTAATCAATGAATTCGGAACCGAACAGGTATAATCCGGTAATAATACCATCATAATTACCATACCACAGGTAAGGCAAAAATAGGATCTGATAGGAATTAAATGAGGGCAGGCTTAAAATCGGCTTAATTTCAATCTTTCTGGGGTAGTAATTATTCCAATAGTTAGGTTCAAGAGAATATCCATAAGGATCAATAACCACTTTTTTAATTTTTTCGGATTCAGACAGACTTATCGTCTCAATTTTTGCTTTACCATCTATTCTAATGATCTCTGTTTCAGAATCGCCTTCTAAAAAAACATCCACTGGCATTTGTATATTGCCTGCATTTTCGATCTGAACTTTATTTTTCTTAACCTGTTTAATTCGCCAGTCACAAAACTCTGTAGAATTAAGGAATCCATCAAAAATTTGTTTTAAATCCTGTTCACTTTCCTCTTCGCAGATTCTTATAAAGTCTCTGGTCTTTGGATGGGTAAATTTGTATTCATGGAAGTATCTTTTTAGAATTATATCAAATTTTTCTTTACCTAAAACCCCTTCAAGATTGAATAAAAAAAGTGCGGGTTTTGAGTATGAACTGTTCATATAGGCAATTGGCGTATCAATGAATTCATACGCCGGGGTGAGAACGGGTTTTTCAATATAATTTGTTTGCGTTATATAGTAAGTAAATTTGTAGTAATACCTGCTTGGTAATGATGGAACCAGAGGTAATTTAATTAAAGAATTTTCTTTTCCATATTTATCTTCAAAATATCGTATTTCAGTATAGGTCGTAAAACCTTCATCAAGCCAGGTTTCTTCCAATTCATTAGAACCTAAAACACCATAAAACCATTGGTGGCCAATTTCATGAATTATAACCATCTCAAAAAATCTGGTATACCAATTCTCGCTAAGGCGAATAATAATAAGGGTGGGATACTCCATTCCGTCTCCAGCCGGGTTGTATCCATTTACAATACTTAAAGTTTTATAAGGATACATACCATACCATTCATTATATCTCTTAACTGCATCTACTGCATAAACACCAGCATTATTCCAATTTTTTTCATTATGTTTTAAATAAAAGACAAAAATGTCAATACTATCGACCTCGTATCTTTTTACAAAAAAATCTGGATCGCAGACCCAGGCAAAATCATGAACATTTTCAGCAAAGAATCTCACGGTCCTTCTTTCATCCACTTCAATCTTTTTCTTATTAATTATTAAAGAATCCAGAAACTCCTTATCCAGAGAATCAACTCTTTCTCCTGTGGCAGCAACTACATAGTCACCAGGTAGATTTATCTCCACATCAAAACATGCAAATTCTCCATAGAATTCGCCAATCGCATGATATGTATCAAGGTGCCATCCGTCTTCATCAAATACACAAATTTTGGGATACCATTGAACCATTTCATAATGGTCAGGTTGAAACCCGAGTCGGGAGAATTGTTTGGGAATCTTTAAATAGGATTCAATCTTCAAGGTTATTGAATCTCCTGATTTGAGTAATTGATTCAAGGGGATTGACATTATTGTTTCATTTATTTCAAATTGCAGTGAATCATTATTATGATAAATATTTTCAATATCAATATATCCGCGCTCTGAGTCTTTTGCATCGATAAAATAATAATCACGCATTCTTTTTGATTCCTGTGCATAAACCGTGTTCTCGTCCTTATAGGCATTTGCATAGAGATGGACATATAGGGTTTCAAGTGAATGTGGTGATTTATTATAATATGTTAAATATTCTACTGCCTTTAGGGACTGCTCTTCAGTATTAAGGCTTGCCTCTATCTTATATGATACGCGCTGTTGCCACTGGAATAGACAGAGAGCAAGACAGATTATCATATTATTGATTATAATCATCTCTTTGATTTAATCAATGGTTGGATGGTTGGATAGTCGGGACAATAAAGGATATTAGAGTATCAGAATATCAGTGTATCAGGAGATTAATATACCAGACCAAGATATAAAAATACCTAACCCCTAAAAACAAACAAATACAATGAGACGATAGAACTAAATTAGTCCAATAAATTGGGTAACTACAACTGGGAGGGGGGGAATATTTTTATAAAGGTTTTTTTCTTGAGTTCTTC
>SOIY01000248.1 GCA_004376785.1 Candidatus Stahliibacteriota bacterium
TTTAGAATTTTGGTCATTTGGATTTAGATATTGTTTAGAGTTTAGAATTTTGAAATTAGGATTTATAACAGCGCTAGTGTTATTTATATTAATGCCGCTGTTTTTATTTGGCGGTACGGTTGGTAAAATAAGTGGTAGAGTAATGGATGTTGAGACAAATGAGCCGCTTTGTGGTGTTGATGTTTTCATACCTGTATTTGGGATTGGGGGTGCAACAGATGAGGATGGCTATTTCTTTATTTTGAATGTACCACCGGGCAAGCATGATATTGAAAGTTCGATAATCGGTTATCGTTCTGAAATCAAGAAAGATGTCGAGGTGTTTGTTGATCGAACAACCTATTTGAACTATAAACTAAAACCCACAATAATCGAGATTGAAGAACCTGTAATCGTCATTGCAAAAAAGCCGGTTATTGAAATAGATATGACTTCAAAAGAAGCAAGGATAACAAGACGCGATTTAGATATTATGCCAGTAGAAAAACCAGTTGACCTAATTGCTCTGCAAGGGGGTGTAACGACTGATGCCGCAGGTAACCTGCACATACGAGGTGGTAGAACTGGTGAATTGGCATATTATATTGATGGGATAGAAGTATCTAATCCATTGCTTGGTAACGCACCTGCTTTAAATAAAAATCTAATATCTGAAATGTCTTTTCTTTCAGGAACTTTTAATGCTGAGTATGGTAATGTAATGAGTGGTGTGGTTAATATTATTACACCAGAAGGTGGTAGAAAACTATCAACTCGTCTTGAATATACATCTTTTAAGGTTAATGCTTCGCCGTATCGCAAGGAAGATTGGATAAATGATTTGAGATCTACGTGGTACGATGCCCACCGGGATTCATTAGATAATTCTCTGTATAAAGTCCAGGACATTTTAGAACAAAGAGACCAGCCAAATTTTGGCGAGGTTAATGCAAGTGTTGCAGGCCCAATTCCTTTTGACCAGAATACTCGGTTTTTCATAGGGGGGAACTATCTTAACCAGGAATCTTATCTGCCTTTTGGTTATGAACTTACCCGTTCGATTAATGGAAAATTGACAAGAAGGTTTGGCCCGAATTTCAAAGTGTTCATTAATGGACAATATGTTGATAACGAATATCAGAATTATCATCACCTTTACAAATATCTGCATTATGGTTATGGTACTGAAGAAAAGAGCGTTCACTATTTAGTTAATTATGGAAAAAGCCTAAGGGTTATTACGGGTTTTAATCACGCACCCACAAATTCTTTTTTCTATAATGTTCGTGTTGGTTATATAGTAGATAGCATAAGAACAGAAGTGCCTGGATTAAGCGAAGATACAATTATCGAACCGGTCCGCGATAATTATTCTGAATTTTATATTTCAGGATACCCTATATTCAAACAGGAGGCAAATACAAAAAAATATATTATTAAAGCGGATTTCAATCTTCAGGTCGGTAAAATGCACAGTTTCAAATTTGGTATTGAGAATAATTTCTATAATTTTAAACATACGAGACGCGAGCAGCTATTTACAAGGGGACCCATTGTTTATCAAGACTATGAAAAAGAACCAATTGATGGCGCGGTGTTTTTACAGGATAAGATTGAACACCGTTATTTAGTTATAAACGCAGGATTACGATTTGATTACAATTATCCAAATACGATTATGTGGGAGGATATTGAAGATCCCGATTCAGAGGCGAGTAAAGTAGAGCCACGTTATCAATTATCCCCGCGTCTTGGATTATCCCACCCAATTACTGATAATTCAATGTTACATTTTGCCTATGGTCATTTCTTTCAGATGCCTGCATATAATATTATGTATTTCAATAGCTATTATATAACTCAGCCTGAAAGTATACCGCGCTACGGCCTTGTAGGAAATCCTCGTATATTGCCACAGCGTACTACTGCTTATGAAGTTGGTGTGAAGTATGCGATTAAAGAGATTTATGGAATTGATATAACATTGTTTTTGAAAGACATCAGGAATCTACTTGCAACAACCGAGGTAAGAGAATTCCCGTATGATTATATTATTTATACAAATGAAGATTTCGGGAGTGTTAAAGGGATTGATTTTACATTAAAAAGAGAACTCGTTTCTGGTTTTGGCTTCGCTATTAATTATACGTATCAGGTCGCCAGGGGTAATCGTTCTTTTGCAATGCAGGGTTTTTATGATGTCTATACTGGTATGCCTGAGAGGATGAAAGAATATTATTTGGATTTTGACCGGAGGCATACTTTCTCCAGTAATTTTGAATTTCTCATTGGCAAATTGGGTGGAGTAAATGTTAATTTCAGAGCTGCAAGCGGTTTACCATATACGCCATACATTAGTGAAGGTGTTGTGGTTGAAGAAAATTCCGGTCGTAAGGATTGGGAGTATTCGCTCGATATAATGGTTCATCAGGGAGTTAGATTAGGCAAAACCACAGTCGATTTCTTTGTTAAAGGCATTAATATTACTGATCATTTAAATCCACGATATGTGTATTCGCGAACTGGTGAACCATGGGATTCTGGAGAAGAAGCAGGTGGTCTAATGGGTTCACGTGATTATATTATAGATCCGTCGAATGTTGGTCCTCGCAGATTAATTAAAGCAGGTTTAAGGATAACCATATAAGGAGTGAATATGATATTAATTCTATTTTTATTATTATATCCTGAAGCCGACAAAGCAATAGGGGTTTCAGATAAAGGTGAACTGTCAAATGTAACCTCAAATTTTGGGTTGATTGCTAATCTTCACTATTTTGCACCGGCATTTCACTGGCAAAATTCTGCTCCTTTTCAGCACCAGTACTGTCCGGGATTAGGAATCCTTGCAGCTCGCAATGGTAATGTTATCGAATCTTTTTTGAATCTTGCTGCACCTGAATGGGTACCTTTAGAGGGGTCGTATGGTTCTCTCTATTCAGGAGAGGTGACTGCACCAGATGGTACACCTTATATTGCTACATCAGACGATGAAGAAACCTGGCCTCTTGTATATGGTGAGCGTTTCTGGCCTGGGCCATATCGTAAAGATACTACTGGACTAGAGGTCGAAGGAGAGTTCACATCAGACCAGGATTTATTCTGTATATTTAATGATCAGGATGTCTTTGGTCTGCAGGTAAATCAGTCCACATATTCTTTTGGTAGAATCTATGCCCAGGATTTTATTGTTTATGATTTTAATATATATAATACAAGAAATACACCAATTGACAGTATCTATCTCGGCTTTCGTGGAAATTTCCGATGTGATTATGACATGCAAGATTATATTGGTTTATACCGTGATTCAATCGTTACCTTTGTCTATTACTGGGATGCAGATGGAATTCCTCAGGAGCCCTGGATATCTGTCGGAATGATTGGAGTTGCATTCTTAAATCAAGAGATAAACAACTTTCACTACTATCGAAAACAGGATGAACCGAGCGAGGATTTCAGGTTCTATCCCATAATCATCTCAGACCCAACAGATCCAAATATTGATTCATCGCTCTATTTTCATGGAGATAATATTTATATTGATGATCCTTCAATTGTCCAGGCATTGCCGCCCGAGTCAACGAGCGCATATAATTTTATTGTTTCATCAGGACCCAAGATAATAATGCCTGATGATACATTGCAATTTTCTATTGTGGTGATATGTGGTGATGATTCTTCAGATTTATTTGAAAATCTTGATATGGTATTGATCATGGCTGACAATTATTTTGTGGGGAGTGGACCGCCCGCTCCACCAACAGTTTATGCTGTTCCAGGATATAAAAAAGTAACCCTCTATTGGGATCCTGAACCATCAGAATCTTCGATTGATGTAATTTCTGGTGAAAGTGATTTCGAAGGCTACAAAATATATCGGAGTGAAAACCAGGGAGAGACTTGGGGAAAAGAGATAACCAATGAAAAGGGCCATGTTGTTGGTTATGTTCCCATTGCCCAGTTTGACTTAATAGACTCGATTTATGGCATTGACCCGGCATTTCCTTATCAGTCTCTGGGAGATGAAACCGGGTTGAAACACACCTTTGTAGATTCAAATGTGTACAATGGTATTGAATACTGGTATTGTGTTGCTGCATATGATAAGGGAAATCAGGATTCTGTTCCATTTGAACCATCTTATGAAAATCCTAAAGGAAAACCCTCATCCGCACATATTGATTCTGTAATTCCTGCAGGAGCTCCTTCAGGTTATAATCCAGCCTATATTTTGGGTGGAGATACACTTCAGCCAATTGGTGGTCCGTGTGAAGGATTAGCAATGGTTACTATTTTGGATCCAGCAGAGCTTGTTCCTCGTACATATGAAATCACTTTTAATGATACGAGTTTTAATGATAGTGCTTGGACAACATTCAATCTCGTTGATATTACTGAAATTGGTATTACTGAACAGGAGACATTATTTACACACCAGGCGCTTTCTGATTCTTCCCTGGATAATATTCCGGTTGTTCATGGTTTCAGGTTAACCTTATTAAATAGCGAAAGCGGTGTAAAATCAATGGAGTGGACAAAAGTAAATGAAGATACGTGCACATTTCAGTGGTGGAGGTGGATAGGTGATTATAGTACAATGGTGCATGAACCATATATATATGGCGCGTCTGATTTTCGA
>SOIY01000109.1 GCA_004376785.1 Candidatus Stahliibacteriota bacterium
TAAACCTCAGGTCGGGGGTTCGAATCCCTTTCCCGGCTCTGTAAGGGACGGAGTAGCGAAACTTGTTTCGCGCAAAATAAGGGCGCAGAGTAAGTTTTACTAATCCAAATTGGAGTGGAGTTGTAATTAAATATGAATTTTCAATAAGCCATTAGGCATAAGCTATACGCTAATCCGGGTAGGTACCCAAGCGGTCAAAGGGGGCAGACTGTAAATCTGCTGGCGGAAGCCTTCGAAGGTTCGAGTCCTTCCCTGCCCAGTACAGGGCACAGGATACAGGAATTAGGAAACAGAATATATTAATTTAGGAAACAAAGCACAGAACTATCGCATTGCTAATGGTTCATGTCGTGTTCGATACCTATCGCATACGACGCATCCTGGGGTAGGTTTTTGGGACATTGAGGAAGGGGGTTTTGCCCCCTTTTTGTTTATGGCTTATAGCTAATAGCGAATGGCTTATAGTCATTTATATAACACTAATCTTTTTTAGCCAGTAAGGTAAATATTAAAGGTATTTTATTTTTGTAATCGGGTAAATACCACCAGCCATCTTCATCCCGTTTCATGTCAGGGAATGCTTTATAAAATTCCTTGTCAAATTCATGAAGGAATTCTATTTTTAGTCCTGCTTTAATCAATGAGTTTATTATATCACTTAATGTCCATTGCCATTCATAAGAAGGATTCTTCGGGATGTATGTATCATCAGAATAATCTGGATAGTCATCATCCCATTTTATTGGTTCTTTATTGTGAAAATAAGGATAGAGAGTTTCTAATTTCTCTTTTTTTGTATTATCAAATATACGAGCTATTGGGTGTGATTCCATTATATAAAAGAGACCACCGGGTTTTAAAAAATGATAGATTATTTGAGCCCATTCTTGTAAATCTTTCAGCCAACACAGAATACCTTGTGATGTATAAACTATGTCAAATTTTCCATGGAGATGATTTTTTAAATCATAAATATTACAACACAAAAATTTTGCATTTATATACAATTCTGCTTTAAGTCGATTTGCGTATTCAATTGACTTTTCAGAAAAATCTACGCCTGTAACAATTGCACCCTCCCGCACCCATGATAATGTATCCAATCCAAAATGGCATTGTAGATGAAGTAATTTCTTCCCTTTTACATCGCCGAGTTCTTTTAATTGGATTTCATCAAGCGTAGTTTTACCTTTTTTAAATCCTTCAACATTATAAGATTTTATATGTACATCTGTAAGCTCATTCCATAGTTTTTTATTATTTTCTTCAAATTTATTCATGGGCTACAAATCATTATATTTTTTTTATTAACTCAACTAGTTTTTTTGTAAGATTTTCCCTTGTGTATTTTTTGTATGGGGTTTTACCTTGTATTGTTTTACCTTTTCTAAAATTTTGATAGATTTCATAAATTTTATTCTTTGATCCTTTAATATCATTATATTCATAAATCCACCCTGGATAGCCTTTTTTAAATGCCGCTTCCAAAAGATGGATTCCTTTTGATTTTCCACAGACAATTATTGGCAAACCAGAAGCAAGGTATTCGTTCTGTCTTGATGGGAAAAAATATGCGCTTCCTGTGGTTATCATAAGTCCTATGTGTGATGAAGAAAATTCTTTAATTGCTCTGCAATAGGGTAGATGCCCTAATATATCAGTAAATTTATATTGTTTTATCTTATTTAAATAGTAGTCTTCAATATGACCGATAAACTTTACTTTTATATCATCTTTTTGAATTTTGCCTTTTTCTATCAATTCGTTTATACCATTAAGAAAATTTATTGGATTTCTTTCTTCCCGGATTGTGCCGAGATAGGAGATTGTAAAGATATCAGGTTTCTTGGTAATGACAAAATCATCAGGGTCATAGCCATTAGGAATCACAAAAATTTTATCTAAAATTTGCGGATATTTTTCTACTAAAGTATTTCTGATATTCTCATCTACAGTAATAATCAATGATGCAAAATCTGTTAATTTCTTTTCCCAGTAGGATACAAATTTCTTTTTTATTTTTCCTTTATAGGGCATGAATGGGAATTCAAGCCATGCATCACGAAAATCTATGATAAGAGGTTTACCTGTCTTTTTTGCGAGATAATAACCAGTAATAAAAGAACTGAATGGTGGTGCTGTAACAAAGATAGAATCAAAATCTATTTTACTGCCTGCGTTATAGGCAAAAGGGAACCAGGGTAATTTATGGTCTGGAAAATTGATTGCTTGTTTTATAGGTCTCTGCCACAACCTTGGATGATAAATTCTCATACCCATAAGATAAAGAAGACGCGCCGGGTCAGGAGATTCGGTTTTGATGATCTTTAGATTTTTCACTTCATCTCCGAGTTTATTATCAATGCTGTGATAAGCAATGTTTTTTCGAGTCAAAATTATCGGATCAACTCCAAATTTTGAAAGATGCTTGGAAAATTTCACAGGTCTTAAAGACCCTGGTCCGCCAAGCGGCGGCCAGTAATAGGTGAGGATTAGTAATTTTATCCTGATGTTAAGCTTATTTTCTTTGTATCTCATTACTCATCTTTATCACCTGATATTCTTCATTCTGGTCACCTGATATTCTGATATCCATATTTACAGCAATCGGCTGAGTAAACCATATGCGTCTCGGCAATAACCTTTAATTTTAGGGTATTTTTTCGAATGTTCTTTATATTGTATTACATCCTTTAATGCTTCTTTTGCTTTATTTTTTTCTTCTAATTCATAAAAGCATTTTCCGATAAAAAGTTTACACTGAGCTAAATTTGAGTAATTTTTATTATTAAGCGTATCATAAATTGAAAAAAGATTGGTATATAAATCAGCGGCAACAAGATAATTTTTTTTCTTAAACTCAAGTTCTGCTTTGTTCCATAACAAGGTTCTTGAGTCGGGATACTTTGATAATATGCTATCCATGATATTGTTTGCCTTACTATATTGCTTTTCTTCTCCATATATGAAGACTAACGAGTTTTCTGACGTTAATTTCGAATAGATACTCTTTTCTGCAGCAATATGTAGTTTTCTTATTGCTTCATTGATATCGCCGTCTGCCAGGTTAAAAAAGGGTAGGTAACGAGCAGCGCGTGCCCAAAAATATTCATAGGTACCAGCACCTAAATATGCATCATAAAATGTTGGATCTTTTTTTATTATATCCTGTAGTATTCTACCTCCCTTTACACCATATTTGAATGTTTCAAGATAGTTGTTTTTAAAACCTTCATAAACAGCCCGATATGTATAACTACTGCCTAAATAGAATTCTGCCCAAAGATTCTCTTCTTCATTTAAAATTTTCTTAGCGCACTTAATTGCTTGTCTCATAATTGAAAAATATTCTTTTTCTTCAGTGTGTTGACATTCATCCATCATTTTCACTTGCAGGAGTGCAACTTTGAAAAAGTATCCAGCAGGATTTTCAGGATACAATTGGATAATTTTATCGAAATAAATTCGGGCACTATCAAATTCTTCAACATAGGCAAATTCAAGACCTGATTGTATTAAAACTTGAGCTTCTGGAGGATTAAGGTCTGAAGCAGTAATAAACAGACAGCATATAGTAGTCAGTAGACAATGATAGATCATGGGAAGTCTATGATTGATGAGTCACTCAAATTCAACTTCTTAAAACCACTCTTGACAACTGCCTTCTCGCCAACAATTGAATCAGAAAGCAGGGCATTTTCAACAATTGCGCCGCTGTTTATGATTGAATCTTTGATTACGGAATTCTTTATCATAACTTTTTCACTGATTGAAACATTTGGTCCAATTATTGAATTTAAGATCTTTGCAGAGTTATGGATATATACAGGCGATAATATAATAGTTTTTTTCCTTTTTTTAAAATGGTGTGTTTTTTTCAAAAGATGACGATTTGTTTCAATTAAAGCAGCTGCTGTTCCACAATCAAACCATTTATCTATTTTTACTACTTTAAATTCTTCACCATTTTTCAAAAGGTATTTTAACGCATCTGTAAGCTGGTATTCTCCTTTTACTGTAATACCTTTTCTCATTATATATGCAGCAGCTTTATATATTTTTTCTATGTGTTGAAAAAAATACAATCCGGCAATCGCCAGATTTGACTTTGGCTTTCGGGGTTTTTCAACAAGATTTACAACACTATTGCTTTTAACTTCGACAATACCAAAGCGTTTTGGTTCAGCCACTTCTTTTACAGCAAGAGTATTTATGCTTCTATTACAAAAATTCTTGAAATCATAATCTATTATTGTATCACCTAATAGTACCATAGTAGCGCCCTTTAACCCTTGCGCGCCAGTATAAATTGCATGACCTAATCCAAGCCTTTTACTCTGATTGACAAATCTGAAGTTGTACGAATACTTCTTACAGAATTGAATTATCTCATCTCCTTTAGAGCCGAGCACAATTACAAGCCTTGAGATATTTAGACCTTTCAATCTATCCAATATGTGTCCTAATATAGGTTTACCAGCTACATGCAGGAGACACTTAGGAACAGTATATGTAAGGGGTTTTAATCTTGTTCCTTCTCCAGCAACAGGGATTATGATATTCATCGTTTAATCATACCAAAAAAAAATCACAATGTCAATGATATATAAAATACCTAAA
>SOIY01000153.1 GCA_004376785.1 Candidatus Stahliibacteriota bacterium
AGGAAAATTATACCAAGGTTTGCCGCAGGTTTCATTATCCCTTTTCTTTCTTTAGAAAAGAAGAAATAGATGAGTACTGAGAGTACTCCGATAAGTATAATGATCGCCCATAGACCTGTGTCCCATTTTGAGAAAGCTTCTCTTATTAGTAATGTGCCCTGTGTTTGTTTTAGGATATCTCTCTGGAATAAAGCTGGAATTCCTACGCCCGAGCCCCAACCAAGTAGAAAAGCAATTGGTAGGCGCACTAAGTAACCAATTTTCGGAATGAAACGAGTGAAATAGCATAGTCCTAAGGCAAACGGTATTATGTAAACTAAATTACCTTGCATAAAGAGCGGCAGAATAAGATTAGGATATATTTGATTATGCCATGTTATGGCAATCAAGTAGCCAGCAGATATTCCAACAAACAGATGCTCGGCAAAACTATAGAAAATATTGTCACGAAAAAGAAATGAAAAAATACACAGGGTCAGAAATGCTGCTATCCAGACCCATGGTTCTGGTGATGGATTCATTTTTGCCTCCCAGAGTTCGAACGCCTCCGTGAGAAGAAATACCCGATATTGCCAATTATAATGAATATCATAATAAAGAGATGTCCGAGTGATTGGGCGTCCATACCTTGTACTGCTGTGCGCTTTTCTTCTGAATATCCATTTCTTTGGACCAATATTTCATATTCAGCTGCGCCTTTCATTCCTGCTAATAATCCAATGACCTGACCTGTTTCAACATACGGATATACATCAGCTGCAGATACAGCAGTTACGCCAATACCTATACTAGCATTATATCTGGATTGTGCATATAGGAGCCAGGCACGCCATCCAGGGTCACCTGTAGATAGTGTGACTACAAGGCTTATATCTTCATAATTTTTTATATCAGCTGTTATTTTAAGTGAATCAAGAGGTGTTCCATAATAATCAACGGGAAAAACACTTTTAATATTTTCACCCATTCCCAAAAGTATTGCAGTAACGCCGAACTTGTATCCTAAAAACGCATAGTCCTTGCTATATTCCTTATTGAATTCCTTTGGGATCTGCTCCAGTGCCATTTCAGCCAATCCTGGTGCCTGGGGCCATAATGCCATTAATATTACTTTAATATCACGGGCAAAACAGTGGCGCAAAATAGCTAAGAGCATTGGATATAATTCAGGCATTGATTGTGGATCAAAATCAATTGAAATAAGCACAGGTTTTGATTGTGGACCCAGACTATCTATTGCTGCAAACAATTGTTTGCTCTTAGGCATCACTTTAACAGGTAAACCAAGCGGCACAATCAATGGAATTGCAACTGCCAGGGCAATCACAAGAAATATTATCTGTCTTGGAATTTTCGTGAGTGCTTTAAATATATTCATATTAACCTCCACCACCAAGCCAGGAACGTTCAATCCCCAGAATTATTTTCAAAGCAGTTGATATACTTCCAAATGCTACACCCAAAATAATACCCCGTTTTGCTGCTGTGTTGGGAACACTTAAGAGCCATTCAGCGATTTCAGGAATTTTCGGCCAGATGAAATTTCCAAAAGGAACCATACCGAGCATAACTATACACGCCGCGATCAACAAGATTGTTGCCTCTTTTGACCGTGCCCTGAATGCGCGGTATGCAGCAGATGCCATGTAAAACGCAAGTATAGCATACATCGATGCCCCGAGTGGCAGAATAATATTTGTAAAAAATGTCATAAAGAGCGTTCCTGCTCTAATTCCCCAGAAGAGACCTAAAATAGCCATTACTGTAAGGCTAATTAAGGTGACATAACTGAGATACCAACGCTTTTGCTTCCGTTTTATTCGATTAGTGTGATGGTTTATTAAACTGCCAGTTCCTAATATCCAGGCAAAGCCGGCAATAACAATGTACCACCGATAACTATGATCAAAAAACTGTGTACTTGTAGAATGAGGAACAAAAAACTGGATTATCATAAGTATCCCCAGAATCATACAAATGAATAATGGTATTCGTTTTTTCATTTAATCCTCCCTTTGATTAAATGTTGAAAAGAGAAAGAATTTGGTTAAAACCTATTAATATTAGTGCTGATCCGATGAGCAAAATGGCAAAGATAATCATCTTACCCCAATCCTGACCCTTTAGCGAACCCATTAATAATGGTTCTTTGGATAAATAAGCAGAGGCAGCATAGAGCTCTTCGCCAATTAAAGTGTAGTCGCAGGCAGTAATAAAGAATGGTAATTGAAAAACTGAATCAGTACCAGCAATTTGAATTGCACCGGTTGAGGCACCTGTTTCTGCAAGAATTAGGGATTCTGCCCAGAAATATCCTAAAAAGAGATTTGTTGCGGGTTTTTCTCTTACCATTGTACCGCAGACTGCAGCAACATAGGCAAATTGATTCCCAGTGATAAAGTATACATTATCAGGATTATATGCATCAGGTCTACCAGCATTAGTATACGCTTCTTTTACTACTTCCTGTGCTACAGTATATACTACTGGATTACGATTCGGCACCAAGAGTGTTGTATTATACTCGGCAGTCTTTTTGGCGACCTGTGAGAGGATATTTAATGAAGCAATTGTAGCGATATCAGCGATTGATGATAAGCCCGGAACATAGAGAATCGGTTTACCCATTTCAGTCGCCCTTCCAACTGCTTCTTCCAGTGCATCGAGCCCTGCGATTTTTCGTATATACATCTCTTTTCCTTTGCGTGCCTGGTAGATAAACCATAATACCAGCGCTGAATAAATAATAATGCCGATGAAAATATTAAGTCTGCCAGTATGGAACCATTGTCCACTGCTTATAACTGTTTCAGAAGTTTGTGATCGCACCAGAATTTCACCATTTTTAACAGCGGCAATTTGATATTGGTATTTAATACCGTCTTTAGTTTTTGAGTCAGTGAACTGTGTAGTCCATTTGTCTGTAGAACCAATCTCCTCATACGGTTCGTCCTTTTCAGCGCGGTATATCACATACCCACCAATTTCTTCAATTTGTAGTGTTGGTTTCCATGTAATGTTGATCTTACCACCTTCATCATTGGGAACATCTTTTACTACTGGTTTTCCTGGTGGTTCGATTAGCGCCAATATAAAGATTAATAAAACATGCATTTCAACCTCCTGTGTAAAAGGATAAAACATCGTGCA
This sequence comes from Candidatus Stahliibacteriota bacterium, assembly GCA_004376785.1. Classification (GTDB taxonomy): domain Bacteria; phylum Hydrothermota; class Tepidihabitantia; order SM23-42; family SM23-42; genus SOIY01. The sequence goes on from SOIY01000153.1 coordinate 3,151, forward strand.
TCTGTATACATTCTTTAAAATCTGTCTGAATCAAAGTATTGGATTGAAATTCCAATACTTTAAAATAATGATGTGGGTATAAACGAATAACTCTCTCTATAGTTTTAATTTTTTGATTTCTTACTTATTAGGTTCAATTTAATTTGATACGGCTGTTAATGTCAAATAAGATATTAAGAGTGATGCAATTACTGCTCCTATTTCTAAATAGTCCTGCCAGAATTTAAAAGTCTGACGCGGTACGAAAATCTTATCTCCCTGTTCAATTATTGGGTCGTCTTTAAGTGCGATTTTTTTCTTTTCCCTTTGAACATAGGCAGTAGACATACTTGCATCGCTAAGTGGTCCGCCTGCAAAGCCAATATAATCACTTGCCATTAGATTTGGTTGGAATGTGAAAGAACCAGGATTTACAACCTGCCCTTGGACATAGACAATTGCATTGACCGAGGGGATAACAAGAACATCGCCATTCTCCATTCTAATATTCTCTTCACTTTCTTCATCAACAAGCACATTTGCAAGATTAATATTTATTTTCTCTTCTTTTCTTTCAATATACACATTGGCTATGTTAGCCCAGGGTGTTATACCACCAGCCTTTGTGATTAAATCTGAGACCCTTTCTCCCTCGATCAATTCGTATAAACCTTCACTTGTTCGCTCGCGCGCTGCAGTCAGTTCAGCGACTCTCAATTCATAGCCTCTTTTACCAAATACTGCTCCCTTTATAATTATTGATTTCTCCATTTTTGGCACTAATATTAAATCGCCATCCTGCACATAAGGATTTAGTAATGGGTCGCCTGTTTTTTCGAATTCTTCAAGGTTTACGATCTTGTACAATTCACCTTTTCTTCTCAATTCTATTTTTGAGCGTGAACCCAATGTTGTAACACTCCATGCTCTTGTAATAACCACTGATACTCTATCAACCGGTCGTGCATAAACCATACCAGGATTTTTTACCTCGCCAACGACAAAAACAGTAAATCTACGCATGCCAAGAAGAGTAATGTCAACATCAATATTTCTGAAATATTTTAAGAAAACATTTTTCAGTGAATCCTTGGCATTTTTTAATGTCAGGTTGTATATAGGAACAGCAGCCACAACATCATATTTAGGAACATATATTCCTTGCGCTGTTGGCATTGATGTTACTGGTACATTGATTGTGACCTTGCCTTCAAATGTTACACCGGTAATATATGAATAATTCGTTGCCCCGGTAATTATGATGAGAATGCTGTCACCAGGCATCAGGACATACTCTTCAGAAACTATTGGTTTTTCAAGACCGCTTATCTCAAACCCGATGTCTGAACCTGTAGCTTCACCTCTTTGTGCATAAAGATAAGAAGATGCAAGAAATACGGTGAAAATAATGGAATTGAGTACTAATTTCTTCATAATTTAATTATATTTAAATCAA
>SOIY01000178.1 GCA_004376785.1 Candidatus Stahliibacteriota bacterium
ACTGGTGGAATCTGATGTCTGTTCTCATATAAAATCTTTACAGACTCTGCACAGGAATCTAAATCATCCTTCTCATACCTGAGCCGTGGAATAGCAAATCTTACAAAATTCACCTCTGGAGAGATTTCTTTCTTTGCATTTTTATCAAAATACCCAAATGCAAAATGACCGAGTTCACATGCCCTATGACCATAAGCAGCCAGAAGAACAGCACATAATCCTATACCACCAAAATCCCCGGGTTTCATTTCTGTATCTTTAAAGAATTTATTCACATCTAAATAAACAGCGTGTCCACCTATTGGCGTTAAAACAGGTACCCCTTGTTTATGAAGCTCCTCGCCAAATTTTTGTACCTGGTTTATTCTATATGTTAAATATTCCTGTTTAATAATTATTTTCAAACCTACTGCAAGAGCCATTATATCTCTTCCTGAAAGTCCACCATATGTAGGATGTCCCTCTTTCATGATCTGGTAATTCGTGAGCATTTCCGAGATGTCTGGATATTTTCTTATGAATAAACCATTATCTTTAAGGAAAAGCCCACCCCCCATATTTACAAGACCATCTTTTTTAAAACTTATTGTAAATCCATCCACGTGGGAAAACATTTGTTTTACAATTTCTTTTATTTTTTTATTTTTGTAACCTGGTTCGTATTTTTTTATAAACCATGCATTCTCGGCAAATCTACATGCATCAAAGAAGAGTGGAACATTGTATTTATGAGCAAGCTCAGCAACCTCCTCAATATTTTTCATTGAAACAGGTTGGGCACCAGCGGTATTATTTGTTATTGTCAAATATGCCACTGGAATTTTGTCTGAAGACTTTTCCAGGAGTTTCTTGAATTTTTGTATATTCATATTACCTTTAAAATATGAATCTGACTTATCTCGTTTTAATTCAGAAGAAAAAATATTTACTGCTTGAATCTTATTTGCCTGTATATTGGCTTGCGTAGTATCAAAATGTCCATTACTCGGAATGATAAGATCTGAACCTGTTTTTCCTAATACTGAAAAAAGCGCATCCTCGCATGATCTTCCCTGATGAAAGATAAAAGCATTATTTTTTCCAGACCCTGGTCTGTTAAAAAACTCTTCACCAAATGTATCTCTAATTTGTTCCATTAATAGAAAATAACCTCTATTTGAACCGTATGCCTCGTCTCCGAAATGCAGTGCAGCCCATTGCTCATTAGTCATTGTTGTAACACCAGAATCAGACAAAAGATCGCAGCCAGTAATCATCTCTGAAGGAAAAAAGAAAACATTTAACCCCACACTCTCCAGCATTTTTGCCCGTTCTTCTGGTGTGAAAATACTTTTTAATTCCACCGAGTGGTTAATATAAGGCCTTGGGTGAATTACAAGACTTTTTTCTTCTGGAAGTTTTTTTATTAAATTTAATAATTTCATATCACAATCAATCAAGTGATTCAAATAGTATTTCAGCTATATCCATTACCTGTAGATCGAGATTCATCGATTTTATTGTCTCTTCAAACATCTGTAAACAATAAGGACACGCAACAGCAAGGAGCTCTGCGTTTGTATTTAATATCTGCTCCACTCTAAAATTTGTAAGCCGTTCACCCTGGGGCCAATCACGCCACAAACCCATTGCACCAGCGCCACAACATACACTGTACTCCCTGTTAAAGGTTGGAATCTCTACGAGTTTTAATCCAGGAATACTCTTTAAAACCTCACGCGGCTCTTCCAAAATCTTCATTTGGCGACCAAGGGTACAGGGATCATGATATACAACTGTTTTATTAAATGGTTTTTTAGGGACAATTTTTTTCTCTTTGATTAACTGTGCGAAAAGCTGCGTCACATGAAATGCATCAAGTTTGTCATAGTATTCTGGATAGTCATTCTTAAAAGTTGCGTAGCAATGGGGTGATGTCGTTATCACTTTTTCCACACCTATTTTTGTAAATACCTCGGTATTATGTTTAACTGCAGTCTGGAATACTTTTTCAGCTCCGACTCTTCTTACTGCCTCACCGCAGCAAAATTCATCCTTGCCGATTATGCCAAATGAAACTCCTGCCATTTTCAGTATTTTTGCCGTAGCCTGAGCTACATTTTTTGCGCGTGTATCATAAGCAGGAACACAACACGGGAAATAAAGATATTCGCAGGATTCATTGAATTGTGGTATGTCCAACCCAGCTGCCCAGTCTGCTCGCTTTTCTGCAGGCTCACCAAGAGGATTTCCCGAATTATAGAGACGTGACACCACGCTCTTTAGCTCACCTGGATAAGAACCATAATCAACCAGAATTCTCCGTATTGCACGAAGGACATCGGATAAATTGACGCCGCGGGGGCACTCAAACTGACAGCTGTCACAACCAACGCATCTGAAAACATCAATCGTATCAGCAGCAATTTCTTCTTTATCTTCACTTTCTATTATTGCACCCAGTCTTATTCTCTGACAGAAACGATATGTAGTATAGTCTATCTTTTTCAAAAGATTCCATGGACATGCTGCCATACATCTACCACATTGGTAACATTTAATAGCATCATCGCCGCCTGATTCAATAATCGTATCGCGTATTTCTGGGTTTAATGTGATTAAATTACTCATACATAGCCTCGCTTCGCTCGTCTAAATCCCAAGTTTCAAGTCTCAAACCCCAAAGAAGCTCAAAATTCCAATATTCAATTTCCATTCTTGTCTTTAAGGTTTAGAAATTTTGTCATTGGGTATTGTTTGGAATTTGGGATTTGTCATTTGGAATTTATACATAAGTTGGAACAACTTATGTATCCTATCCTTTTGCTTGTTTTAATTCCACTATTTTATTTTTAAGAGCAGGAATAACCTTAAAGAGATCATCTACTATACCATAATCAGCCTCGCTAAATATCGGAGCATTCGGGTCTTTATTAACTGCAATTATTGTATCTGCGCTTTTCATTCCAACAATATGCTGGAATGCGCCTGAAATACCGAGTGCAATATAAAGTTTTGGTTTCACTGTCTTACCCGAGGAACCAACCTGCCTGTCCTTTGGCAACCAACCAGCATCAACAACCGGTCGTGAACAAGCAAGAACCCCACCTATAGCGCCTACAAAATCTTCGATCACAGGAAGATTAGACTGCTCTCTTATTCCTCTGCCTACGCTGACCACAATATCAGCCTTTGTAATATCCACCTCGCCAACTGCTGCCTCAATATATTCAATGAACTTCCGATAATCAGGTTCAGCTGTTATAGGAGCTTCGATCTTTTCGATTTCAGCACTCAAACTAATCTCCTCAGCAGGGAAACAGCCGCTTCTCAGTGTTATCATATAAGAGGGATTTTCTCGTAACAAAACACGGGCATCTAATTTGCCATCGAACATCTGGCGTATCACCTTGAATTTATTATCAGCGATTTCAACATCAAGACAGTCTGTAGTAAATGGTATATTCATTTGTGAAGCAAGTGCTGGACATATGTCCATACCAAATGCAGTATGTCCGATCAAAGTTAGCACAGGATTTTGTTTTTTTATAATTTCCGCAAGTGTAATTTGATAGGTCTCAGAGTTAAACTCCTTATATATCTCATTATCAATGACGAGCAGACGATGCGCTTGTGTTTTCAATTTTTCAACCAATTGTTCTGTATTGTATCCCAAAAGCACTGCTGTCAGTTTTGTGTTCTGTTTTTCTGCAAGTTTCCTACCGCAGGCTAACAATTCATATGTTATATCCCTAATAACACCCTGTCGGTGTTCCACTAACGCAAATATTTCCGCCATCATTCCTCCTTAAAGTAGTCCTTTTTCTTTTATTATACTTGTTAGTTTGGTAGAAATCTCATCCATGCTGCCACTTAGAATTTCTGCACGCTTACCGACTGGTGGGGTGAATAACTCTTCAAGAAATGAATTTGCTGTAATATCCTCAGCTGGAATCTCTGATTTACCCAATATCTTTATCTCTTTTTTTGCTGCTCTTCTTATGGCAATGAGTGATGCATATCTTGGTTCATTAATTCCAGTCTGGATTGTACAAAGTGCAGGAAGGGTTATTTCAAGGTGCTCAAGTAATCCGCCTTCAAGCTCACGATGAGCATGCGCTTTATTATCCTTCACTTCGATCTTAGTTACCAGAGTGGCATGTGGAATACCAAGTAGCTCAGCAAGCGTAACGCCAATCTGAGAATAAGCATCATCAGTTGCTATACAGCCGGTAAATATCACATCGTATTTCAGGTCTTTTATTACTGTTTTTAAAAGCTGAGCAGTCTTATATCCATCAAGTTCTCCAAAATCTTCTGCCTTGATCAAAATTGCATTATCTGCACCTTTTGCCAGAGCAATACGCAGAGTATCTTCTGCCTCAACAGTGCCTAAAGACACAACAGTTAATGTGCCTCCAAATTTTTCTTTTAAAAGAATTGCCTCTTCCAAAGCATAGGTATCTGATTCGTTCATATCAAATGTCAAACGGTCCCTTATTATATCCTTGCCAGAAGAGTCTATTTTTACTTCTGCCTCAGCAGTCTGTGGAACCCTTTTTATGCAAACTATGATATCCAAAACAACCTCCTTAC
>SOIY01000194.1 GCA_004376785.1 Candidatus Stahliibacteriota bacterium
TCATGCATTAATTTTTTCACGGTTTCCACTGCATGGGCACTATCATAACTATATGCATCCGCCCCTATTTCCTGCGCAAATTCTTCTGAAACAGGAGCTCCGCCAATTATTGTCTTTATTTTTTCCGCAAGCCCCTGTTCTTTCAAAAGGTCTACAACCATTTTCATAGCCGGCATAGTTGTTGTGAGAAGAGCAGACATACCTATGACAGTAGCATTCTCTTTTTTCGCAGTTGCTACAAAATTCTCAGGCGCCACATTATTACCGAGATCGATGACCTCAAAACCCGCGCCCTTTAGCATGATACCTACAAGATTTTTCCCTATGTCATGCAGATCACCTTGTACTGAACCTATAATCACTTTACCAATAGTAGGTATTCCTTCTTTGACAAATAATGGTTTGAGCAAATCCATTCCTGCATACATTGCCTTTGCAGCAAGAAGCACCTCCGGAAGAAAGATTTCATGGGTTTTATATTTTTTGCCGATTATGTCCATGCCGCTTATGAGCCCTTTATCGAGTATGATTTTCGGTGATATGTTTTTTTCTATTGCCTGTTTTGTTAACATAAATACCTTTTCATTATCACCGCGCTGCAGGTATTCAGAAATTTCTTTTACTATATCCATTATGCTACATCTCTTTATTATGGGACTCTGGTGCGTCAAAGAGCGCTTTTATCCTCTTGCGACACGAGTGTGTTTTACAGTCACTGCAGAACGGATATGAATCCTTAAAACGATGAATCTCTTTTTCTCCGACAACGATTACACCTGATATCGATTTCAATGGTTTCATGAGATAACTATCGAGTAGCATGATCCCAATATTTTCTGGATGAAGAAAACCAAAAAGTTTTTTCTGTCCGCTCATATGCCACCCGCAATACCCAGTGCTGTACCGTACTGTACCTGATGATAAAGTAATCTTTCCTTTTTTTCTGAGCACATTAGTGAAATGTTTCTCAACACAATCAGCACTATTATCAGTTCCAACCGAGGCAACAGCATCGAGCATGGTTCCCAGGGCAAACTCGTTTGTTTTAAAAAGTTCATTGATTTTTTCTGTCACGTTTTCACCTATAGTAAGGGCAAAGAGAACCAGGTTATCTGCTTTTTTAATGATTGCATCGAGTGGCGTGCTTTTTTCATTCAATCCCTCACCAGCATAGACTATATTAAATTCAGGGATGGATATCTCTGATATTATTCCTACAGGGTGAACACATTCAATAAATAGTGCCATTGCCTTTTTAAAAAGTGTCTTTACGTTTCCAGACAGCTTACTGCCTGCAGGCACGCCTTGAGTTTTTAAAACATCGTCCCTTGCCGGTTTTATATCATTGATTGAAATATTAATGATTTCTCTCATAATGTTATGTGAGGCAGGTGCTCCATACCATATTGATGAGCCTCATTCTCCATTAGTTTTGTTAACTCCTTTTTAGTATCCCCTGGAAGTCTTGAGGGCACATACTCTTTAATAAGTTTTTCCACTTCTTTGTGCGCCCTTTTTAGAAGTGTTACACTACCCTCGTCTTGCCATCTTGCTCTGGGCGCCCGATCAATTATAGGTCCAGGAATATAAAATTCTTCTGTGAGGTATTGACGCGTATGTTTTGATATGAGCAGGTGTTTTTCTCTGAGCAACTCCTCAAAGCGTGGTAAAGAGGGAAAATCGTCTTTTGGCTCAATGCCTTTTGTCATACGAAGGACCATTCCACAGATTTCATTATCGAGCACAAGTTTTTCAAGACTCTGGCAGCTTTCAAAATCGAGCATACCAGGTCCTGATATATTATTGATGCCAGAAAGGGCAGCAAGAGTCGCGCCCATTGAAGATTCAAGCCCTGCCTGTGCATCAAGCTGTTTTGAATCACTGAGTGATATATAAGCCTGGGTTGGTATGCTCAGATATTTTCCAATTTCATTATATGCGCAATCTATCATCTGTGTTTCTATGGCACCCATTGGTGTTGTCTCATATCGAACATCAAATGCGGCAGGTGAACCGCCGTAAAGCACAGGTGTGCCTGGTTTTGTAAGCTGACTGATCACAACACCGCTCAGGGTCTCGGCAGTATGCTGTACCAGTGTGCCAACAAGTGTAACAGGTGCTATAAATCCTGATAATGGCATGGATATAAATTCTACAGGGATTGAGTAGTGCGCGCAGTCAACAACATTTTGTGATGTTGCATCTGACCACTTGAGCGGTGAAGTTGGACAGCAGGAGAATATCGTAAGGGGTTTTGCAGCAAGTTCCTGTTTTGTTCCACGGACAGCAAGTTGGAGATCTTTCATAATATTGAATGCCTCGATAGTAAACGCTCCTGTGACAACAGGTTTTTCACAATATAACAGGCTGAGGTAGAGCCGATAACTATCTGAGATCTTTTCATGGACATCAGCAGGGATGAATGCAGTGCTTTGCGAGGCAATGTTATCAAGCTGGCTAATAACCTTTGCATACCTGATATAATCGTCTGTTTTTGGTTTATGAATCTTTTGAGTGTCATAATCCAGGATATATAATGCAGCAGAACCGGGTGTGAAATAAACATTATATTCTGTAAAATAATGGGTTTCATGACCGAGAATATCATAAAGTTTAAATGAATGGGGAACTGTTTTTAACGCCTTGTCTATAATTTTATCTGTAAGAAAAACGTGATCTTTTTCCATTACTACTTTTGCGCCATGATCATGTAGCATGCCAAGAATATTCTTGTTGTGAATTTCCACGCCAAGTTTACAGAGAACGTCTCGAGTTTCTGCAATTATTTTCTCTATAAGTTCGCCGCTTAAAAACCTCACAATCGGCCGCATACTACACTCCTTTACATCTGAATCTCTGATTTTCTTAACAATGCCGTCTCTGCATCAGTATATACACATAATCTTAAGGGATATATTTAACTTCTAAATAAGGTATTAGGTTTCCCTCTTCAACTACTACACGCTTTTCCTTTTTACCTATTTTAATAGGTGCCTCAACTTGCTGATATTGCATACTTGGCCAGTACGCGGTCTCCACTTTTACAATATATTCTCCTGATTTAACTTTTTTACCTGAGGTGTCTTTTAAATCCCAGACATATATGTGATGTCCTAAATCTATACTTGCACTGGTAACTCCGTCAACATCAGCGAACTTTGAGGAATTTGTCCACATTGGGAGGTTGACCTGTTTTTCTTTGGCATACCCACTGAATCCAGATACATAGATAGTTTTGACAAAGTTACCTTCTTTATCTTCAACCCACACTGCAGTTTGTGGCGCCAATTCGTCGTGAAATCCTAAGATGAAGTCCATGACCAAAATAGGAGCTTTATATTTTGAAAGATCAATCCGTTTTACTCCAGGAGCAAACTCATTGAAAACATACTGGCATGCTTTAGATCCTGAATATTGGGATACGATCTCAATCCAATGGGTCCTGGCTTTTTTCTGGTATGCAAATCCAATCCAGTATAAAGCTTCAGCCATAGTAGAATCTGGAACATCACTTGCTATAACCAGATTTAAATCATCTATTCCCTGATCAAGCCTTCCTATGAAAAAAGGGAAAGATACACCCATGGTTCCTCTCATAATTCTCAATTCAATATCATCCGGTGCAAGGGCAACGGCTTTGTCTAAAACCTTCATTGTCTCAAATACGAGATTTGTCCGAAAATCCGTGTCCATGTAGATCCTTGGGTCATAGCCTTCCTCGCCTATTTGCCCCAGGCATAAGGCAAGTAATTTAAAGGCATTTACATTTAATGAATCTAAACTAATGGCTTTTTTTAATACTTTTTCTGCTGCTTCATAATTCTCAACATCAAAATACTCTTTTCCTAATGCAATCAAGAAGCTAATATTATCTGGTTCTTTTTTCAATTTTTCTTTCAACTCTATAATTGTTTGGTTATCTGGTTCTTTTGTTTTTTCACGTTCTGATTGCCATTCTTCAAAAAGGACGATTTTATTGATATTTTCTTTTGCTTTATCTGCGTATTTTGTGTCTGGAACTACTGCAATCAACTTTTCGTAAGATATCTTTGCCTTTTGAAATTCACCTTGCTTTTGATAACCCTGACCCAAAAGATCGTAGGCATTTACGAGTTGCTCTATTGCCTCTGGATCAGAAGATTGTTCTAATACTCGAGTGAGAAATTCCATATCCTCGATTCCCTTTTCTAATTGTCCTGTGAATTTAGGTATGTTTATTGCCCAGCCTCCCCGGAAAAACCTGGCAGTAAAGTTATTGGGATCAAGTGAAATCGCCTTATCCCACATTATAAAAGCTTGCTCAATCGCCTTGAATACTTCAGTAAAACCTTTTATCCTTTGTGCCTGTATACTAATATAAACTCCTAATTGAGTATAAGCCATTGAATTATTTGGATATTCTTTTACTGCTTGCTCCATTGTATTTATTGCCTGATCAAAATTATTTAATTCCTGGTATGTTTCAGCTTCCTTCATATACTCATCAAGGGTTTTACCCTGGCTAATACTGATGCTCATTATAATTGCCAGAGTCATTAAACATAGCACTGATTTTTTCATTTTATTACCTCCTT
>SOIY01000155.1 GCA_004376785.1 Candidatus Stahliibacteriota bacterium
CGGGGTTGACAAAGGAGATATTATTGTTATAATCAAATTAGTGATGGAGGTTTTAATATGATTATATGGGCATTTATCGTTTTTGTTTTTGGATTAACAGTCTTTCTGTTTGATCTTTTGGAAATATTTGCCTGGTTTGCTCCATGGATCTGGAGTATTATTCTTTTTGTGATCGCCTTAGGCATGCTTAATCGTATCTGGCGAAAAGAGAAAGAGGGAGAGAAAGAGAAACTTGCTTCAATGGTAGCTGAACTTGAAGATAAACTGAAACAGAAAAAAAGCTAAGACATATTGTCAATGCTGGAACTTGGGTATGTATATTATTATGTGTTTAAGAGTTAAAAAGGAGTAATTATGGAGATATTCACAGCAGCATTAGCTTTAATTGCTTTGTTGGTGTTTCTTTCCCACATCTTCAATATTTATGAGTGGTTCGTAGCTGTAGGGTCAGTAACCATTATGATTGTTTCTCTTGGTATGCTCTTTAATATCTTGTCAAAGAAAAAAGATGCTGAAAAAGAGAAATTAGTAGAAGAAATTAAGGAACTTGAAACAGAATTAGGCAAAAAAACTAAAAGCGAAAAAAAAGACAAATAACTGAAAAAATAACATCTTTCAAGATAACCTTACTTCGCTCAGTTGCTTGTTGATGCAAACGGATACCTGTAGATGTAAACCCCGTTAGAGACTTCTGTTTCAATGGTCGTATCCTGTAGACTGTGATAATATTCTCTAACGGGGTAAACAGACAAAAATCGTGCATCAACTAATTATAATTGGTCAAGAACAATTAATTTTTCTTCCGTCATTTCCCTTATCGCAAAATCAGGTCCTTCTCGACCTATACCACTACCCTTTGTTCCACCATAAGGCATATTGTCAACACGGAAAGTCGGGAATTCATTTATTAAGACACCGCCTGCATCAATTCCTTGTGCACATTTTAATGCTTTGGTGATATCTTTTGTAAAAACACCAGCTTGCAGACCATACTTTGTATTGTTCACCTTTGCTATCGCTTCATCAACGGTTTTGAATTTGTTTACTGCAACGATTGGTGCAAATGCCTCTTCTTGAATTACCAATGCATCCTCAGCAACATTGAAAATAATCGTTGGTAGAAAGATACTACCATCTCTCTTGCCACCTAATATCAAAATACCGCCATGTTTTAATCCATCCTCACAGAATTTCTCTGCCTTGTGTATTGCCGCTTCATCAATCATGGGACCCATTTCAGTATCATCCAATAATGGATCACCATATTTTATCTTTCCAACCTCTATAGAAAGTTCCCTTAAGAATTCATCTGCAATATCTTCCTCAACATAAACTCGCTGAATGGATATACAGACCTGACCAGCAAGTGTATAACCGCCTTTTCTAACTTTTTTTGCAACTAAATTGAGAGGAGCATCTTTGAATACCACTAATGCTGAATTTGAACCTAATTCCAGGGTTATCCGTTTTATACCACAATTTTCTGTAATGAGTTTACCAACTTCCAATGATCCGGTGAAACTAATTTTTTTTATCTCAGGCTGTTTTACAAGATTCATACCAACCTTACTTCCTGAGCCAACAAGAACCGAAATTCCTTGTTTTGGCAATCCTGCTTCAACCAGGGCTTCAGCAAGCTTTACTCCGGAAACAGGTGTCTTTGTTGCTGGTTTGTGGATTACTGCATTCCCTGCGGCAATTGCTGGTCCGATTTTATGACAGGTTAGATTCAAAGGAAAATTGAAAGGAGTTATTGCGAGGACAATACCAAGGGGAACGCGAATGTAAAAACCGATTTTAGTTGACTGACCACCCAGATCAAAACGTACTGTCTCGCCAGTCAATTTTATTGCTGCTATTGCAGAGAGTTTCATAGTATTAATTGCCCGGCCCACTTCACCTCGTGCTTCGTTAATTGTCTTGCCAGACTCCAGCGATATTGTTTTTGCAAACTCTTCTTTTCTGGCTTTGATGATTTCTGCTGTACGTTCAAGAATCTTTGCCCTTTCACCAGCTGACATGTTTTTCAGAATGTTGAATCCGGTCTTTGCAATTTCTACTGCTTTAGAAACATCTTTATTGTTACTTAACCCTAATTTTTTAACGACTTGATTAGTGTACGGATTTATAACACTAACTTCTTTTTCTTTTTTTATGCGCTTACCTAATAAATACATGAATCCCGCTTTTTCTATAATTTATAAAGCAAATAGATCGCGAGAAAGATAAAAATTACTGTTAAAATAGTAATATTAATACTCAATCCAAGCGAAAAGCTAAAGAATCCTAAATTGACCTGCACTGTGGAAAATCCTACCTTTAAAGCACTAAAGAAAAAATTCTTTACCGGACCCTTGGGAAAAGCTCCAGATAGAAGATAAGATAATGCTGAGCCAATTATTCCACCAATCGTTATTCCTAAAACTATATTCCCTAATCTTCTTCTTCGCATACCACCTCCTTTAAAAAGTCCCAAGAGCCAAGCTCCAAGAATCAAACAATATTGCACATAAAACAAGGATTTGGGATTTGGATCTTGGGCCTTGGGTTTCTTTCATATAATGATGTTTATCTTTTCTCCACACTTCGCACATTTATTTTCTTTTAATCCCTTGACTTTTGCCTGGAAGTACATTCTCTCAATGAGCAGATTATTACATTTAGGACAATATGTGTTAGAACCATCATCTGTAGGGATATTGCCTAAATAAACATAATTCATTTTCTCTTTTGCCTTTTCATAGGCATATTCTAATTTTTTCACAGGCGTTGGTGGTTTATCATATTTATAATTTGGGTAATATCTGGAGAAATGTATTGGAATGTTCTTATCGATTGAAGCCACATAATCAATTAACTTATCGATATTTATTTTCCTATCATTTAAACCTGTAACCAGAAGATTAGTAATTTCAATATGGCAGTGTTTATAAGCAATTTCAATAGTTCTCTTTACTGTATCTAAATCACCAGATAACACCTTTGCATAAACCTCTTGTTTCATTGTTTTTAAATCTATGTTCATTGCGTCAATCAATGGAATCAGGTCTAAAAGGGGTTTTTCATTAATAAGACCATTCGTAACCAGAACATTCTTTCCTCCCTCTTTATGAATAAGTTCACCAGCGTCGAGCAGATATTCAAACCACACTAATGGTTCAGTATAGGTATAGGCAATGCCAGTAGACGAATGTTCCTTAAATATTTTAATTAAGATTTCTGGAGAAATGAATTCTGTTTTCACCTCGCCTTGAGAAATTTCCCAGTTCTGACAAAATGGGCAGCGCATATTACAATTATTTGGCGCAATTGATAAGATTTGAGAACCTGGATAAAAATGGTACAAAGGTTTTTTTTCTATAGGGTCTAATGCAATAGATGTTGTTTTGCCATAATTTATTGCCCACAATTTTCCATCCTCATTTTTTCTGCCACGACAGAGCCCGAGTTTTCCAGGCATAATTTTGCAATAATGCGGACAGAGCTGACATTCTATATGGTTATTTTTCTTATCGTAATATTTTGCCTCAACGTTCATTTACTCTCCACCCTTTGCAATCGATCATTCTCCTCATAGTATATTATACCCCCAATTGCCAAAGAATCAAGGAAAATTAAGCCTTTTTCTGGTCCCATTATAGCCGTGGCTGTAGCAATGGCGTCAGCAAATGCCGCATTTTTTGCAAAGATCGTGACTGAGACAAAATCTGAGGCAGGGAAACCTGTTTTTGGATTGATAATATGTGGGTATCTTTTATTATTTATTAAAAAGAATTTCTCATAATCTCCTGATGTTGATAAAGCTTCATCTTTTAGTTCAACAGTTTCTATTATACCTTCTCCACGAGGATTTTTTATGCCAATGCGCCAGGGCCTACCTTTTGGCGATTGGCCGATCACTGCAATTTCACCACCAATATTAATGAGAGCTGATTTTACATTGTGTTTTTTTAAGATTGTTTTGACTCGGTCAGCAGCAAACCCTTGGGCAATACCACCGAGGTCAACCTTCATACCCTCAGGAATTATTATTGAATCATTTTTTATTTGTATTTTTCGGTAATCAACCAATTTTTTTATTTTTTTGACCTCCGCAGAATTAGGATCTTTGAATTCATGTTTATAAAAACCCCAGATTTCTACAAGAGGCGCTATAGATATATCAAATAGACCATCGGTCAATTGTGCTACAGAATCACTTAGTGAAAATAGATAAATGATGTCACCTGGTGCCTTCACCCTTAAATTGCGATTCAATTCACTTACCAGACTATTTTCAGAAAAGCGGTTTAGCAATGAATCGATTCTTACAAGTTCATCATCAATTTGGGAGATAATTTTCTGTGCTGTTTTTTCACTGTGGTATAAGAACTTAATCTCACAAGGTCCTCCCACAATAAATCGTGAATAATTGAATTCTTTGCTTGTACAATTAAAAAGTAGTAAAACTACAAAATATGTCAGGCGGCGGAAAAATAAATTCATAATATTATGCTCGATATTAATATATGCACGGCAGGATTGTATACTAAAATTACCTCTTTGTCAACCGCTC
>SOIY01000242.1 GCA_004376785.1 Candidatus Stahliibacteriota bacterium
GTTATACCTTCACTCCTCTTTCAATAAACATATGCCGCTTTATCTTCTTTGTTGTGGTCTTAGGAAATTCTTCTTCCCTGATTTCAAATTTAATAATTTTCTTATAGATAGGTAAATCTTCATTAACCTTTTTTATCTCATCCTTGAATATTGATTCAATATCGTCTTTGCTCAGTGTAATATCTGATGAAATGCTATATTGCTCAAGCAATTCATAATCTGGAAAAATTAATGCGCATATGGATTCCTTTTTAGTTTCAGGATCAATTCTGGGTACTACTAAAACCTCTTGTACCCATTGACTCTTCAGCAGTTTTGCTTCAAGCTCCTCAGGATAGATATTCTTACCGGTCTGCGTGACGATTAAACTTTTCCTCCTACCTGTGATATATAAATAACCTTCACTGTCTAACCACCCTAAATCTCCAGTATATAGCCAACCATCCTTTAAAATCTCATCTGTTGCTTTTTTATTTTTATAATACCCAAGCATTACATTAGGACCGCGCATGATAATTTCACCTATATCATTTTCATCGGGTTCATTGATCTTAACCTCAACACCCGGAATAACAACCCCGACTGAAGCAATGTTTGGCTTTTCTAATGGACTCACTGATATCACCGGCGATGTTTCAGTCAATCCATACCCCTGTAGAATAGGTATAGCAAGAAGTTTTAATCCCCGTGCAACCTTTTCTGTAAGTGCCGCTCCACCAGCACATGCAATTCTTAGATTACCAAGACCCATCTCTTTTCTCACCCTTGCAAAAAGTGGTTTCCTTAAAAATTGAAAGACCGAACCTATTCCACTTATTGCGTTGAACATAACTTTGGTTGGTAAAGATGAGCTCGCAACTTTCCTGTGAACAGCTCCTAAGAATTTTTCAAATAGAAGAGGAACAGCAATAAGGCAAGATACCTTTGCCAGTTTCATTGTTTCTAAAATGTCCTTTGGTTTTAAACTCGCTGGATAGTAAATTGCAGCGCCTTGATATAATGGATAAAGAAACCCAGCAGTTCCTTCGAATGTGTGATGCATAGGAATTATTGAAACGAGTGTATCATTTTCGTCTAGTGGTATCATTTGTTCAACAGCTCTTAGATTACTGAGGATGTTATTATGACTCAACATAACTGCTTTTGCCGTACCGGTCGTGCCTGATGTAAAAATCAATACTGCCAATGAATCAGGATCGAGCTTTCCAGTAGGGATATCTTTTGTAGCCACTAATTTCTTAATACTATCCATTGGTATCACGTATTTTAAATTACTTAATTCACCTTTGACCGCTTCGATTTTATCAATGTAATTTTCCGAAGCAATGACACCGCTTGCTTCGCTGTGACGAAGAATGTGAAGAATTTCAGCCCCTGATAACAAACGGTCCACTGGTACACAGATCAACCCTGCCCGCACAATGGCTAAATACCCTATTGCCCATTCTGGCCTATTCTCACCGAATACTGCAAATTTGTCTCCTTTTTTCAAACCAAGACCTAATAAATGATTCTTTAGTTTTATTACCTCTGCTTTTAGTTGAGCATAGGTATATTCAGTATCATCTTTTTTTAACGCCAACTTATCCGGGAATTTCTCAACGGATGACTCAAAAACATCACTTAAAAATTCGATTTTTTTATTCATTTTTTGCACCTCAATTTAAAAATATTATCTCTCCCCTTATCTATTAAAATGGGAACGAGTTCATTAACTGAATGTTTATCCCGTAGCATAAAAAACTCTATTAGCATTGGTAGATTCACGCCAACGATTATATTTAACTCGCTATTATCTTTTAACAAACCATAACAACTTATAGTACAACTTCCACCAGGAAGATCAACAAAGACTACAGTTTCTTGATTTTCATTACTGTGGATAATCTTTGCAATCTTTTCACTCAACACTTCGCAAGAAACTCCTTTATTAGAAATAATTTCAAGATCAGGCTGTTTACCAACTATCTGTTCAGCCGTATTGACCATGGCTTTTGCAAATTCACTATGGCCAACTATTATACCTCTAACCATATTAACTACTCTATGTGTTCATCATAATGAACACTGGATATTTCCTTTTCAGATAATACCCTTTTCAATTCTATATCATACTCTTTAGCGGGATTAATTCCCCTTAATTCCAAGAGATAATTCATTGCTATGACCTCAGCGATAACTGAAACATTCTTCCCTGGTGTAAGTGGTATTACAACACGCGGAATCTTTATATCAAGAATTTCCTTTATCTTCTTTTCTATACCAATCCTTTCGAAATCCCCTCTTGCCTCATCCCATAGAACAAGTTCAACAACAACTTCAATGCGTTTTCTCAATCTGACTGATTTGACTCCAAATATTCTGAAAATATCAATAATTCCAACACCTCTAATCTCAATATAATGCCTCAGGCGATTACTCTTTTCAGCTCCAGAACCAACCAGAATGCTACCCCGCTTCACAATTTTCACAAGGTCATCAGCTACAAAACGATGCCCTCTCTCAACCAAATCCACAGCACACTCACTCTTTCCAGTACCGGGCTTACCAACAAACAAAACACCGACGCCATAAATATCCACAAGTGTACCCTGAACGTATTTTGTTGGAGCAAGTTTGTAATCAAGATATGCAGACAGTTCATGAATAAATGGCGTTGTTGACATTGAAGTCCGTAATATTGGAATTTTCCTGCGTTTTGCTTGTTCGATGAATTTCTTATCAATATCTAAACCCTTGGCAACAATAATACATGGCGTGCCCAATCTCATTACAGTTGTAATCCGCTTATCTTTTATCTCTTTTGCTAATGTCTTTATATAAACAGTTTCTGTTTCACCAATTATCAATATACGGTCGCTTAAGAAAATTCCTGTGTAACCGGCTAAGGCAAGACCAGGGCGAAAAATATCATAGGTGGTTATTTTTCTTTGCCTTAAAAATTCTTTGCCAGTAACAATTTCTAAAGAAAGTTCATCCTTTTTTTCCTGATATAGAGTTTCGATTGTTATTTTATTCATTTTCTTCTTGTTTTTTGTGCCAGTCTTTTCCTCTCTCGAAATTTATCTTCATACTTAATTAACTGTCTTTCGCTCTTTCTAAAGGCTTCGCTTACTCCAAGGTAGATATCTGTATTTTTAACCTTGCTCGTGATAACTGAATGTTTAATTGATAAATTAAGTTCAATAACACTTATGGATTTATCTTTCTCCAAAATCAGATCACCATTAATAATATGATGAGAAAATCTCTCCAACTTCGACATCTTCTTTTTAGCATATTGTTCCAATCTATTGCTGAGGTTAAAATTCTTTGCTGTTATATTTAAGTCCATGAATCCTCCTTAAAAAACAAATGGTTTGAGAAGGCGCAAAGAGGGCTATAAAGACTTTGTTCTAGTCTTGTTGCTCTTAATCGACTTCTCATGCCTTCTTCTGCCATCTCATGCCCTGTTCCATTTCATTTTTCGACCATCCTGAACTTTTTCGTCTTTTTGCAGTTTTGTAGATAGAATATTTGGGTTTTTCCAAACACATAGTATATTTTATTATAATCATTATTTTCTGTGTGTCAATAAACTAATATTCTTCAATAAATCACCCTCAAACAGATAGGACGAAACAGCAATACCTGCAGCGCCTGCTCGAAATACATCCCTGTAATTTCTGTTTGTTATACCTCCAATACCAACTACTGGAATAGTTATTTTTTTGCATATCGATTTCAAAACTGAGAGCCCGCAGATATGAGCGTCTGATTTTGTTTTTGTCCTGAATATTGAACCGACTCCGATATAGTCTGCTCCCTCTTTTTCTGCTTTGTTCGCCTCATCTATATTATGCGCTGACACACCAATGATGTAGTTTTCACCCAATATTCTACGTGCCATCCTTGCTGGCATATCATCCTGGCCAAGATGTACCCCATCTGCACCTGAAGCACGAGCAATATCCAATCGATTATTAATGATGAATTTTATTTCTTTTTTCTTGAGAAATTTTTTAATCCTTACAGCATAATTGTAGAATTTTCTATCAGATAATGTTTTGATCCGAAGTTGAATCATTGTTACACCATTATTCTCAAGAATATCCATCATATTTTTAATCCTGTATGCTGATAAGTATTTTTCGTCTATGACCGCATTGATTCTGGGGTTAAAAATCTTTTTAAGACATCCAATAATATACTTTTCCAAGTCATATAATTGAAATCGTATCTCCTTCATTCTATTACTTATTTTCAAATTTATTGATTTGAGAATCTCTTCTATGATTCTCGCCGATTCCTTTGCTCTGGTTAAATTGGCGATTATTAAATCTTCAGATGTTTTTTTTGTTTGAATATCAAATTTTGCAGCTCGACCGAGGTCATGACTGCTTTGGCGGGAATTGATTATATCAGCCAGTGAAATATCCTTTTTGATTTTCAAAAACTCATTTCTAATTTTTCTTATCCGGATTAGAAGAACTTTGTTCTCAAGGGAAAATCTTATTACATCCTCTATGAACTTCAGGGCTTCATTAAGGCGGTTCAAATTCACATCCGCAATGCGTTCCCAGTTCACAATAAATTATAACTAAATAAGTTTTTATGTCAATACCTTTTAAAAAAATGGGGTTTGGTGCAGCCAAACCCCATTTAAGAAACACTTCTAATGTCTCTTATTCGTTAACGCGTTCGACTTTTAAAGCTTTGTCACCTTTTGGTGATGATGCAATCTCAAACTTAACTCTGTCGCCTTCTCTAAGAACCCGGTATCCTTCACCAACAATATCGGCATAATGCACAAAAACATCACCGGATCCATCTTCTTTCTCAATAAAACCATAGCCCTTCTTACTATCGAACCACTTTATCTTACCGTAGATAACCAAATGTCCTCCTTTCTAGCCATCATACCTCTGTCAACATCTTTGAAAATGTTAATAAAGGTAAACCTCTACGGTTACAGCCTAAATCATTATATACATTGTTACTTTCAAGTCAAGATCTTTTTTGCTGAAAAATATATTCACACGCTTTTCTCACTCTCGCATCCTTTTTGTCCATCCCCATGTAGCCCAGAATCATTATCTGCCAGTACGATGCTTTGTACTTTGGTAAATAAGGAATTTGTGGGTCTTCCGGTTATCAATCCTTCAAACAATATCTCACCGCACTCTCCGCATGAATCTTTGTGGTATTCAAAAATGGAATACCAAATTCATCTTTTGTAAGAATAAGAGGAAGTTCTGTACATCCGAGGACCACACCCTGTATTTGTGCTCTGTCAATCATATTTTTAATGATCGTGAGTAATTCTGTATGGGTTTGTTCTAATATTTTATTAAATATTATTTCAGTCACGAGCTTCTTATGAATATAATCTTGTTCTTGTTTACTAGGCACTACAATTGAAATATCTTTTTTTGAAAAAACTTTTTGATAGAAATCTGCACTCATCGTAATCTTCGTTCCCAAAAGACCAATCTTTTTCAGCCCCAGTTTATCAGCAACATTACATGTCTCTTCAACAATGCTTAACATCGGAATTGACGATAAAGCCTTAACCTCATTAAACATAATATGCGGTGTGTTTGATGCAATAAGAGCAAAATCTGCCCCGGCCCTATGAAGCGACGTCACAGCATTGGCAAGCCATTTTGTTGTCTTATCCAATTCTCGAGCTTTCATCATCATACAAGAGAATTCGCTCATGTCCAGACTGTTAATGATAATTGCGGGAAAACCACCTTTGGTTTTTTCTCGATATGATTCAATAATAATACGATAATAATCTATAGTGGCTTCAGGACCAAGTCCACCAATAATGCCAATTTTTTTCAAAATAACCTCCTTATTTCTATAGTGTATGTTCGGGAATTGAGAAGAAAAGAAGCTGTGATAAACGCTCAATTTTTCGCCTACGGATTATTGGTATAATATCATATTGATTCAATTGTGCTGCATGTTCAACATCCTTTGTGAGATTATGCTGTACCAGGTATTTACCACTAAAAGATTTAAGCATAAGATCTTTTAGTTTATCCTGCGATGCCCGAAATGCCAGTTCGCATACTTCTGCCGCTGAAGTTTTCTTTAACCTACTATAAGAAATGATCGCACCAGCTCCGAGATAGTCTTCAACAGCAAATACTCTTTGAGCCTCTTTTAAATCATATACAATCCTCTCCCCTGTATCAATTGCGCGCTGCTCACCGGCTGCGATAACAGTTATATTTTTCTTTTTTTCTATTACAACTTTATCTATCTGCTTACCCAAAACCTTTGCATTTAGTAAACAACCAATATAGGCAATGTCATGTTCTCGAACCAGCTCAGCACAAGCAGCACCGTTTGGCGAAAACACAACTACTTTTTTATTCTCTTTATCAGCAGCATTCATAAAACTTGATGGAGAAAGCGAGTATTTCGCCTCACCTGATTTGCCAGATATTTCCGCACCAATTCCGTGTGCATAGTGGGCCCCTTTTTCCTTATCAGAAAATGGATAAATCGTAAAACCATTGGCGACCGCAGTCACTATTGCAGTACTGAAACGCAAAGTGTCCACAATAACCACAATATCATGATTCCCGAGTGCTAATTTTAATCCATCGATTCCCCAGTCTAATTGAACACATGGATTTTTTTTCATACGTCTGCAAACCTTCTTTTGGTAAAGTATATTATATCATTATGTCGTTTATATCCCATTTTTTCAAAAGCCTCCATAGAACCTGTGTTCCAATCTTCGATCAGGCAGGCGATTATACCAATCCCCATATCAAAAAGGCGATTTTCTACCTCATTAACCAGCTTGGCAGCAATCCCCTTTTTACGATATTCAGGTGCTACTGCAAGCCTGTTTATCCAACCCTTTCTGCCATCATGAGTACTAAATATAGAACCGATCAACTCTTCATTCTTTTCTGCCACCAGAAAAATTGCCGTAGGTTTTTTCAGTTCACGTTTAATATTTTTCCGCATATCCCGTCCTTTTGGCTTGTACGGCAGTTTTGCATCATCCCAGAGTTTTATGAGCCTGTTATAGTCAGTCATACGTAATTCTCTTATAAGTATATCTGATAAGTTTTTCTGATTTAATTTCATTTTTCTATATTTTATAAATAGCTAACCATTCATCAGTTTTCTTTAAATTCAGGTTCAATGTGCACTGTTACTTCTACGCCTCTTATGTTTTCCTTTACTGCTTTTTCTACTTGCGATGCCTTCTCATGTGCTTTGTCAAGACGTGTATCTTTGTTTAATCGTATGTGAAGTGTAATCTCTATCTTTCCACCATAGTCATGCATATGGACATGATGTACATCACTGACACTATCACAACACAACGCAGTTTCTTTTATTTTCTCAAGCAGAGACAAAGAAGGTGCTTCACCCATAAGAAAACTTCCTGATTCTTTAATAATCGAAATTCCGGTGTATGCTATGAGAACAGAAATAACCATACCTAAAATTCCATCAATATAATAGAACCCGAATCGATAGAGTATAAAACCAATTATCACAAGAACTGTTGAAATAGAATCTGTTCTATGATGCCAGGCATCTGCTTTCAAGGTTGGCGAATTAATTTTCTTCCCGAGATCAAAAGAAACATGTGAAAGAAATTCTTTGATAAGAACTGTAATAAGAAGAACAATGACAATTAGCCAGTTAGACTCAATGGGAATCGGGTTTCTAAGTCTATTAAAACCATTAATAAAAAACTCAATTCCTACAATTATCAGTATGCAGGCGATAACAATTGAAAAAATGCGCTCTGCCCTGCCGTGGCCAAAAGGATGTTTTTTATCAGGTGGCTTCGCGGAAATTTTGAATCCGAGTATGACAATAAACGATGTTACCACATCAGAAAGCGAATGGAACGCATCGGCTGTGAGTGATATACTTTTTAAAAAAATCCCGAAAATAAGTTTTACAACAAAAAGGAGCACATTTACTACAATACTGATAATGCCGGCAAAATACCCATAATTTTTCTTTTTATCACCTTTATCCAGATGAAATAAAGAAATTAATATTTCAGTGATTTTGCTTCCCATTGTTGAATTACATTATAGAGTAATCACAATAATTGTCAATGTATCAAAAAAGCTACTTCTTGATCCCTTCTATTTATTTCTGTAACATTAATGAACTGTTTAATCTAATGTAAGATTTTGATTTCTTTAGACTAAACATTTATTCTTAAAACCTCAAATCCTTTGCCCATAAATGGATGTATTTAAGTCCGGTTGCAGTGTTAAAAAGCACCACTGTCTCGTTATCTTCAATCCAACCCTGTTTACGCAGGTTTTTAAACGCAGCTAGTGTTGCTGCTCCTTCAGGACAGCAGAATATTCCCTGTGTATCACTGACTTGCTTTATCGCTTTCATTATCTCTTTATCAGATACAGCGACTGCAGTGCCGCGGCTCTCACGCAAGGTATGCAAAACAAGAAAATCACCTATTGTACCAGGTACACAGAGACCATGGGCAATGGTCTGCGCTTCAGGCCAGGGATCAGCAAATTCTTTACCTTGATTAAAAGCCTTTACTATCGGAGCACAACGCCCTGATTGAACCGCTACCATACGCGGTAATTTCGATTTGATCCAACCCAGATTCTGCAACTCCTCAAATGCCTTCCACATTCCAACCAAACCTGTACCTTCACCAGTAGGATAAATAATGACATCGGGTAATTTCCAACCCATCTGCTCAGCCAATTCATAACCCATTGTCTTTTTTCCTTCGACACGGTACGGCTCTTTAAATGTAGACATATCAAAACGTCTAAATTGACGAGCATCCTGTGCTGCCTTCTGTTCACAATTATTAATAGACCCATTCACAAGCTGAACCTCAGCTCCCATAGCAATACACTCAACAACAAAGGTCTTGGGTACATCGCGCGGCATATAAACAAATGCCTTTAAACCGCCAAAAGCAGCATACGCACTCATTGCACCAGCTGCATTACCTCTTGAAGGAATCGAAACTTCTTTTACTCCAAGTTCACGAGCACGTGATACTGCAACTGCAAGACCGCGAGCCTTAATAGAACCAGTAGGGTTTTGCCCCTCGTCTTTGATAAATAGATTGGCAAAGCGAAGCGCCTTACCCAACCCTGTTGCGTGAATCAACGGTGTAAAACCCTCGCCCAAGCAGAGTATATTATTTGGGTTTTGAACCGGAAGCAATTCATGATAACGCCAGAGATTTGGTTTACGTCCTGTGATATCTCCCTGTTTCACAGATCTACGTATTTTCTTCAGGTCATACAACACAATCAATGGTTTTCCGCAAATGGTGCAAAGATTCCAAAGGCGGTCAGGTTCCAACTTGTTACCGCAGTTAGAACACTCTAAATAATGAACAAAAGACATGTTAAATTGCAAATCTCAAATTTGAAATTGCATAATTATCTGTATAGTAAACTGCAGAACTCATATTTTAGTCATTAAGTCATTGAGTAATCGAGTCATTAAGTTATCTGTTATCTCTTTATTCATTAGTGCCTACTGCTTACTGCCTACTCCCTACTGTTTAGTTACTTTCCTTTAATCTCCTCTAATAACTCAAGTGCCTCGGGTTTGTCATTAAGGATCAAGTCTGCTTCGTAAGTAGGATTTTCTATCTCTGAGACTTTATTCAAGAACCAACGTGCATTTTCATAATCTTTCTTCTTTATATATGAACTTGCCATATCAACATAGAGTAGTGAATAATTAGAATCGATCTCAATCGCCTTGCTCAATAACTCAATTGTCTTATTCACATTGCCACCCAATAAGCCAGGTAATTCGTAATATAACATCGCCTTGACATCAAGTGCTCCAGTATGTTTCGGGTCAATCTTCAAGATTTTATTAACCTCGTCTTTGATTTCGGGAACCAGAAATAAAGAATTTAGTACACCCTTTGTTTGTCCAATTCTTCCCACGTTGACAACATACCAGAAATGTGCCGAGGCAGAATTATCATCTATCTTTTTGGCTTTCTTCCCGTATTCCTTACCTTTATTATACATTTCGAGTTTCTCGTCTTTTGTCTCTACTCCATCTCCAAGTTTATAATAAACCCTGGAAAGTTCGTAATTTGCTCTCAGATTATCTGGCTCGCTTTCTACCACACCCTGGAGAATATCCCTGCTTTCTGTAAGATTCTCCGCATTCAAGTGCCGCGTATCAAATAATTCCATCGCTTTATCGATTAACGAATCACTGTTCTGGGCATTAAGGATTGAAAATATTATGACCAGACATATAGAAACATATTTAAACATAAGACCTCCTTACCAAATGGTTATTGGGGTAGGGTTAAGATACTGGATTTCCCGCTTCCAAACCCAAACCTGTTTTCTATCTTTATCAAGCTTCCAAACCCAAACCCATCCTCTATCTTTTAGCAACCATAGTCGCTATGGTGAAGTAATTAATAACCTTCTGTTTTATTCTTTCATAGCGATAAAACAAACCAGGCTCTTCAGAAATCTTTACGTCAAAACTCTTAGTATTATCAGTTATGTATATCGCCTCTTTTTTCAATAAAAGGTTGCTACTACCATCACCACCAAAACCAAACTTATAGCCAGCATTGACAGTCACTTTAATTACTGTTGAATTGACTCTATTAAATGGATATGATATAGTACTACACTCACCGATCTTTTGTTCTAGTATTCTTTTTGATTCAAAGAGTTCGTGCTCAATCTCTTTTTTATTAAGTTTTGTTAGATTACGATGAGTCATTGTATGAGAGCCAAACTCAATACCCCATTTTTTCATTTCAATAATCTCATCCCATGATAAATGCTGAACACGTCTGCCAGTGAGTGTAATATCCCATAAATTTTTCCTACCAATATAATCCACAATAAGAAAAACGACTGCTTTAACACCGAAATTCTTAAGAATTGGGAATGCATAATCATAAATACTCTTCTCCCCATCATCAAATGTAATGACAATACCACTTTCTTTCTGACCAGGAACAATAGTTTCTATACCATTCTTGCATAAGTATTCTAAAAATCCTTCAAATTGACCAGGTTTATTCCAGGTGCCACAAAACTGGAATTTAGGTGTTATCCTGTGAAACTGCAGTGCCTTTATCCCGTTAGAAAAACTCTCAATTTTGT
The DNA here is from genome assembly GCA_004376785.1 of Candidatus Stahliibacteriota bacterium. Taxonomy (GTDB): domain Bacteria; phylum Hydrothermota; class Tepidihabitantia; order SM23-42; family SM23-42; genus SOIY01. The sequence continues at coordinate 11,133 of SOIY01000242.1, forward strand.
CGAGACCAGGTTCCAATGTCTTTTTTGAATTTCTAACGGGATTTAACACGAGCCAGAATAAACCAACCAACAACTGCTAAAATAGCAAGTACAATTCCAGAAATAATAAAGATAAAATCCCTTTTCATAAATGTGGCGAGGAAACCGATAATAAGTGCGCCAACAACAAAAGAACCATTTAATATCCAATCCCTGATTGAAAACATCCTTCCTCTTATAAATTCATCAGCGTGGTGATGAATTAAAGTATCCTGGCCAATAAATACAGGAGACATTGCTATCCCGCCAATAAAGATAACAATAATAAAAAGCAAAATATTATTTAGAAAAGGAAATACAACCAGGGCACCACCCAATACAATAAAACACACAAGAATTAGATTCTTTAAATCAAAGCGGTGACCAAAAACACCAACAAAATAAGCTCCAACCAAAAGCCCCAATGCTCCAGCTGCAGCCAGACCACCAACACCCTTGGTTCCCCATCCCATACCCTGTTGAACTGTTGGGATTACAAGCACATAAATAATACAACCGGCAATTATCATTAATAAAATTGATGACATTGCAAAACCAAGGTTCTTCTCTTTTAATATCTCATGCACAGCATGTTTCAACTCTTTCCATACCTGTACTAAACCATCACATATGAGGAGCAAAAATCCCTTAGCTTCGAGATGTCGTTTTTGTTTTGGTGGTTCTACTAGTTTAACCTTCATTATATAAAGCATTAGTGCGGATGTGCCAAATGTAATAGCGTCTAATATAAAGGCAACAGTCCAACCCGCCATGCCTACGAGTTTAGGCCACAAAGACCAATCAACTATTAATCCACCTAATCCCACACCAAGAAATGTAGCTCCTCTTCCAACAAAATTAACAACAGAGTTTGCCTTTAATATCCCCTTTTTTGTAACCAAATTTGGTATTATTGCGCTCCGTGCCGAATTAAAGAATAATGTAAAAAGAAACATAAAAAAGACAACCCCAAAAACCGGATAGATACTTTCTGTTAAAATAAAAAGCACCGGGATCAAAAGTGCACAGACCATTCTTAGCGCATCACAAACCACCATAACCTTTTTCTTATGCCATCTGTCTACCAAAACACCAGCGATTGGTCCGAATATTAATACCGGCAAAGTCATGAATATTGCAAGCTGGGAAAGTAAAAATGGGGTTCGGCTCTCTGGAAACAGACCAATAACGCCGATCAATGCAATGTAGTCTAATTTGTCGCCAAATTGACTTACTGTTTGGGAAAATACAAAAATTGAAAAATCTTTATTTTTCAGAGTAGACCACATTTGTTAACCTCTTTCATCTAATATTTCCTTGTAAAAATCTAACACCTGTTTTGTAACAATTTTCCAGTCATATCTCAATGACTTTTTTCTACCGCTCTGTCCCATCTCTTTCATCCTCTTTTTATCCTTGAGTAGACAGATAATATTTTGCGCCAATGATTCAGGGTCGCACGCCTTAAAAAACAGCCCCTCTTTGCCCTGTTCCATCACTCTCTGATATCCAGGAATATCTGACGCAACTATCGGCGTACCAGTTGCCATTGCTTCGAGCAAAACAATACCAAAACTCTCTGCTCCAGTTGCAGGTGAACTATAGATATCACAAGATGCATAATACCTTGGCAAATCTTCAGGACTAACATGCCCGGCAAATATTACATTCCCTTTAATATGCTCTTCAACATAACGACGATAATAACGTTCAAGAAATCCCCTTCCCACAACAATAAGTTTTGCTTCAGGAAACTCATCTATAATCATTGGAAATGCCTGAAAAAGATATTTTAATCCTTTTCTTGGCTCAAACCTTCCAACAAACAGAATTTTCGGTGAATATTTTTTTAATTCTGGCATTGGCTCAACATCTGGGTTAAAGCGATTTGTGTCAATCCCATTAGGAATGATCCGATAATCACCCGGGAAATATTTTGCCACAGAATCGCGGGCAACTTCAGAAACAGCAATCAATCCATCAATCTTCCTGAAGTATTGTTCTAATACAGGTTCCCACAAAACGTAGCCAAAACTCTCTTCATACGCTGAATGGCAGGTAACAAAATTCTTCGCCTTTGAATACTTTAATGCAAAATATGGTAAGACCGGTGCTACAGATCCATGTATATGCACAATATCAAAATTCTCTTTACTGTAAAATCGTCTCAATCTCCATGGGATAGTAATACCCACGGTTAAGATACTAAAAGACTTGTTTCTAGGAACATTTATTGCTCTTCCAATTCTAATAATATTCTCATCAACATAAGGATAATTTTTACCAAACGAAGGGGCAAGGATCTTTGCATCGTGGTCAAACTTCCTCAAATTCTGCCAGAGATATAACACATGTTCTGAAATTCCACCAGTATGTGGATAAAAATCGTCAGAAACCAGGAGAATCTTCACCCCGTCCCTCGCATCCGCGCTATCACTCGGTCAAATCCTAATCTCAAAACTTCATAAATTCGTAACTTCATACCTACTTTCCTGTGTGGCCAAAACCGCCTTTCCCACGTTTTGTCCTTTTCAGCTGCTTAACAGAAACAAATTCTACCCTTATAACTCTGGAGAAAATCAATTGGGCAATCCGGTCTCCTTTTTCTATTTTAAAAGGGTTCTGTCCAAAGTTGAATAATATTACCTTTATCTCTCCCCGATAATCTGCATCAATCGTTCCTGGTGAATTGAGTATGCCAATACCATATTTTGCCGCAAGGCCGCTCCGAGGTCTTACCTGTGCTTCATACCCCTCAGGAATTTCAATCTTGATCCCGGTTGGAACAGCACAAAAATGTGCAGGTTTAATTACCATCTCCTTATCAACATCAGCATAAAGATCACAACCAGTAGCCTGCTCACTATGATACTGAGGGATAAACTTCCCGTTTATCTTTACTTTTATTTCCCTTGCCTTTTTAGGCATTTTGGATTTTAGGTATTTACCCGAGCCCGTTGTAAACGAGCTGGGTTTAGATATTTTAGGCATTTCATCGTTTTCTTTAGGTATTTTGGAATTTAGGTATTTACCCGAGCCCGTTGTAAACGAGCTGGGTTTAGGCATTTTAGGCATTT
>SOIY01000001.1 GCA_004376785.1 Candidatus Stahliibacteriota bacterium
TGTGGAAGACAAAGATTTCTAAGGTTGAACCTGATCATATTGTAACAAGAGGGTATCGACAAGAGGATTTAATCGGTGCTGTTCCTTTTGCATCGGTTTTTTTCTTACTCATTAAAGGAAAAATGCCAAGTAAAAAAGAAGCAAAAATGATTGATGCCCTTATTACTTCCTCGATCGATCATAGTGTAACACCACCTTCAACACATGCCGCACGAATTGTAGCATCAGCAGGTGTGCCTATGCCTACTGCAGTAGCTGCTGGAATTTTGGCAGTTGGTGATGTCCACGGTGGAGCAATTGAAGATGGTGCGCGGATCCTTCAGGAGTGGGTAGATTTGATGCATAAAAATGAGTGGAGTTTTGAACAAACAGCACAGAAATTAATGGCAGATTTAAAGGAACAGGGTAAGCGCATGCCAGGTTTTGGTCACCGTATCCACAAGAATGATCCCAGAACAAAAAGACTTTATGAACTTGCTGATGAATTAGGATTTGCTAAGGATCATATTAAGCTCAGCCGTGCTCTAAAAAAGGAATTTGAAAGTAAAAAGCCATTGCCCATAAATGTTGATGGCGCAATTGCTGCAGTCATTTCTGATATGGGTTTTGATTGGAAACTTGGTAAGGCATTCTTTTTAATTGGACGTGCTGCAGGTCTTATCGCCCATGTTTATGAGGAGATGACAACCCAGAAACCAATGCGTCGTATGTGTAACCAGGAAGTAGAATACGATGGACCAGAGGAAAGGGACAGATGACAAGTTCCAAGAGCCAAGTTCCAAGAACCAAGAGGATAAGGGATATGAATTGCAAGCAAGAAAAAGTATATGAAATTATTGAAAAAACACCATTACAGTTTAAAGTAAAGGAACCAGGGACAGAATATGCCATTGATTTAAAAGATAGAACATTTGAATTTGCGATTGCCATTATTGAGCTCCTAAAAACAGTTCCCGACAACAAAGAAAATGATGTTATCAGGTATCAACTTGCAAAATCTGGTACTTCAATCGGCGCTAATTATGAGGAAGCTCAAGCGACCAGTTCAAAGGCAGACTTTAGACATAAAATCAACATTGTTCTTAAAGAAACAAGAGAATCAAATTATTGGCTTCGTATTATGCAGCGAGTGAAGATTGGTGAACAAAAAGCAGTAGCGATATTGATTGAGGAATCATTTGAACTTAGGAATATCTTTGGATCAATCTATAACAAGGTTAAGACCTAGTATGTATTTGATACTTGGTTCTTGGGTCTTGGATTTTGAGAGTTTGGCGAAGCCATGACTATTGCTGAGAAAATATTAGCGAAAGCATCAGGTAAAAAAGCAGTATTACCTAACGAGATTGTAATGGCAAAAGTTGATGTAGCCATGTCTCATGAGAACGCTGATGTGGTCTTAAGATCATTCCGCGATATCGGTATTAAAAAAGTTTGGGACAATGAGAAAATTGTAATCCTATTCGACCACCGTATTCCTGCGGAGAGTGAAAAAAGCGCAACAACTCATAAACGGCTAAGAGCATTTGTAAAGGAACAGAATATAAAATATTTTTATGATATGAAAGAAGGAATTTGTCACCAGATTCTTCCTGAATTTGGCCATTGTAGACCTGGTGAGGTTCTGGTAGGAACAGATTCTCATACCACGACCCATGGTGCATTTGGGACCTTTGCTACGGGTATTGGTGCTACGGAAATGGCAGGCGTTTGGGCAACAGGTGAGCTGTGGCTTAAGGTTCCCGAGTCAATAAAAATCACTGTCTCGGGTACTTTCAAAAATTATGTTTCTGCTAAAGATTTAATACTACACATCATTGGTGAATTAGGCTCTGATGGTGCAAATTATAATGCAGTTGAATTTCATGGTGAAACAATTCGCAATATGAGTATTGCATCAAGAATGGTTCTTTCTAATCTATCCATGGAAATGGGTGCTAAAGTAGCATTTGTTGTACCTGATGAAAAGACTATATCTTATGTACAAAAAAATAGTGATAAAAACCTTGAGACTATCTTACCAGATGAAGATGCCAAGTATATTAAGGAAATCAATATTGATATTACAAATTTAGAAAGTCAGGTTGCCTGCCCGCATTCGGTCGATAATGTAAAATTATTAAAAGAGATTGCAGGAACTAAAATTCATCAAGCATTGATTGGCTCCTGTACCAATGGAAGACTTGAGGATCTTGCCATTGCAGCAAAAATTTTGAATGGAAAAAATATTCATCCAGAAATACGTCTTCTTGTTATTCCGGCTTCAAGAAGAATCTACCTTGAGGCAATTAAAAATGGTTTTATTGAAATTTTTGTGAAGGCAGGAGGTCTTGTACTAAACCCGGGTTGTGGTCCATGTCTTGGAGCACATCAAGGCTTGCTTGCACCTGAAGAGGTTTGTGTGGCAACGACAAACCGTAATTTTAAGGGAAGAATGGGAAGCCCAGAATCCTTTGTCTATTTAGCTTCACCTGCGACAGTTGCCGCATCAGCAATAAGAGGGGAGATATCTGAACCATGTTGATTAGGGGAAAGGTTTATAAATTCGCCAGCAACATAAATACTGATGTTATATACCCGGGTAAATATTTATCCATTACCACTGACCGTGAAGAGATGGCAAAACACTGTTTTGAAGCTGCTTATCCAGAATTCTTAGAAAACGCAAAAAAAGGCGACATTATTGTTTCTGGTAAAAATTTTGGTTGTGGTTCATCACGCGAGCAGGCAGCAACTTGTTTAAAATATTTTGGAATTGGTGCAGTCGTTGCTGAATCATTTGCTCGCATCTTCTATAGAAATGCCATAAATCTGGCATTACCAGTTATTATTGCTCCGGGCATTAGTCAAAAGATTGAACACAATGATACCATTGAAATCAATTTAGAAACTGGTATAATTAAGAATATGAGAACGACTGAGATAATTAAGGCGAATAGATTGCCACCATTTATCTTAAAAATTATTAATGATGGTGGTTTGATACCTTATTTAAAAAAGAAATTAAAAAATTCAAATATAATCAGGAGGATTCAATGAAACAATTCGTTGTTATAGGATTAGGACGATTTGGTTCGAGTATTGCTAAGGCGCTTAGCGCTAAGAATTTTGAAGTTTTGGCAATAGACGAAAATGAAGAGAGCGTACAGGAAATGGAGGGAACTGTTTCCCAAGCAGTTGTTATGGATGCTACTGATGAAAAAGGTTTAAGGGAACTTGGTATTAAGAATTTTGATACTGCGATTGTAAGTATGGGCGAAACAATTGAAGATAGTATAATGATTACACTTACATTAAAAGAAATGGGTTTAAGACACGTCATTGTCAAAGCAAAAAGCGATATGCATTCGAAGATTCTAAAAAGGGTTGGCGCTGACAGAGTTATATTCCCTGAACGAGAAATGGCTGCGAAACTTGCTGAAAGCCTTGCCAGCCCAAAGATATTTGATTTTATTGAACTCTCAAAGACCCATGGTATTGTTGAAATGGTTGCACCTAAAAAACTTGCTGATAAAACGCTGGATGAACTGAAATTGCGTACAAAATATAAGGTTAATGTTATTGCTATTAAAAGGAAAGTACCAATCACAAAACCTGATGGATCAACCGATTTTAAAGAAGAGGTCATTATCGCTCCAGGCCCTGATGATGAATTGATCTCTGGCGATATTCTCATATTACTCGGAGAAAATAGTGATCTGGAGAAAATCGAAAAATTATGAGTGCTGATTTTGATGATTTGATTGAATTGAGTGATTTTTATATAGTGAGTCAGAAATTTGAAGAAGCAATTAAAGTACTCAAAAAAGCAGAAAACATTAAGAAAATTGCTCCGAAACTCTACTATAATCTGGGCATTGCCTATGAAGCACTCAACGAGAATGACAAAGCACGAGATTCATTTCGATTAGTCTTGAAGATAGATCCAGGCTTCAAATCTGCACGGGAACACCTTGATAAACTAATCGAGGAATGATAAGATGAACCACCGTTTTATCAAAAATGAGATATCCTACACAGGTGAACAATTACGCAGTAACTTTGCTTATACACATTTTGGTTTGCTCGGTGATTCTATCATTGCCTTTTGTGGTAAATGTGATGTTAAACAAAAAGAAATGATTGATCTTGAAGATCTAAAAGCAGGTAAACAAATATATTCTGAGTCAATGCTTCACTTTATAATTGAACACTATGACACTGATTTAGAAAAAGCAATTTTAAGACAACTGCTTCTTACTAATATAGTAAAGGATTCAATAAATGATATAAAGCCGGAATTAGTGATTAAACGAATAGGCACTGATCTGTATGAAGGAGATGCCAAATTATCAATCTCCATAGCAACACTTACGCCTATCTCTTCATTAATACATTTTGGTATAAATATTACCTCAATAAATACACCGGTCAAGACAAAAGGGTTAAAGGATTATAATATTGACCCCTATGAGTTTGCTAATGGTGTAATAAACACATACGAAAAAGAACAGGATAAAATCCATACAGCGCGTTGTAAGGTAAGATGG
>SOIY01000135.1 GCA_004376785.1 Candidatus Stahliibacteriota bacterium
AAGAACAGGTTTAACGAGAAAAATCTATAAATGATCGGGGCGAGACGCCTCTGGGTTCATATGTGTTAAATCCGCCAGTTATACTGGCGTTTTTTTTATTCAACTATTGACTTTGTAACAGATTTATATAGGATGGTGATATGATAAAGGATTTAAATGTTGCGGTGATTGGCGTCGGGAATATGGGTAGACATCATGCCCGTGTCTATTCTGAGATTGAAGGAGTAAACCTTGTTGCTGTTGCTGACCGCAATAAGAATATTGGACAGAAGATTGCGCGAAAATTTCAATGTAGATATTACAGTGATTTTTTAAACCTGCTTAATTCTGAAAAAATAGATGCAGCAACAATAGCCGTTCCCACATCTTTACATAAAGATATCGCAATTACCTGTATTGATAAAGGGATTCCAGTATTGATTGAAAAACCCATTGCTGAATCTGTACAATCGGCTCAAAAGATCATTAACAAGAGCAAAAAAAAGAAGATTGCAGTTTGTATAGGTCATATTGAAAGGTTCAACCCTGTTGTTCAGCAATTGAAGAAACTCATAAAGCAAAATAGATTTGGCAGGATAATTTCAATAAGCAGTAAAAGGGTTGGTCTATATCCACCACAGATAAGTGATGTTGATGTAATAATTGACCTGGCTGTTCATGATATTGATGTGTGCAATTTTTTACTGGAAAAAGAGCCACAGAGTGTTTATGCACGGGCAGGAAAGGCGCTCAACAGCAAAAGGTTTGATTATTCTGATATTTTTCTGAATTATAATGGCGTTGATGTTTTGTTACAGGTTAACTGGATTACACCGGTAAAAGTGAGGGAATTGACCCTAACTGGTATAAAGTGTTACGCAGAATTGAGTTATTTAAATCAAACACTTAGATTATATAAAAAAGGTCATGGAGAAGATGTTGATATAATTAATATTGAGGAGATAAACTTGAGGAAGGAAGAACCATTAAAAAGAGAGCTTCAGAATTTTGTTGAATTTATTAAAACAAAAAAAGGTGATGTAGTAAATGCCGAGGCAGGACTTTTATCGCTTAAAGTTGCGCTGAAAGCTATTGATTCTCATAAAATGCGTAGAGTTGTTAAATTATAGAGGATTTGTGAAAGAGCCGTTTTCAAAAAGAGTATTTGATATTTTTGTATCAGGCATTGGTTTGATACTCTCTTCCTGGTTATGGGCATTAATCTGGATTGCAATTGTTATTGAAGATGGCTGTCCAATATTTATAAGACAGAAACGTATTGGCAAGCATGGAAGGCTTTTTTATTCTCTGAAATTTCGTTCAATGCTAAAACACACATTGGATAATAAGGTTATTCACCAGGCAATTGAGAATGATCCCAGAATTACAAAAGTTGGTAGAATTTTAAGAAAGACTGCCTTAGATGAGTTACCACAATTATTAAATATTTTTCGTGGTGAGATGAGTTTTGTTGGTCCCAGGGCGCTTCTACCTTATGAGATTGAAGTTTGTAGTAATGGTAAATGTATTCGTATTTATGATATACCGGGTTATGAAAAAAGGATTGAAATCAGACCTGGTCTTACTGGTATTGCCCAGGTTTATGCAGCGCGTGATATAACACGAAGGCACAAATTCAAATATGATTTACTTTATATTAAAAAGATGAACTTATTCTTAGATATAAAACTTATTCTATTGTCATTTTTAGTAACCTTTACAAGCAATTGGGAAAAACGCGGTTTAAAACTTGCAATTTTAGCAAAAACAAAATAGAATAAAATGAGGAAGAAATATGACGTAGCCGTGGTAGGCGCTGGACCAATCGGGTCATATACTGCGTATCAATTGGCAGATAAAGGATTTGATGTTTGCCTGCTTGATGAAAAAGAAAACATTGGAGAGGATGTTATTTGTGCCGGTGTAATCAGTAAGCAAGCATTCAAGCGATATGATTTACCAAGCAAATCCATATTATCGCGGATAGACTCTGTAACTTTCATCTCGCCTTCGGGTCAGCGATTAGAATATATTCCTCAGGATATTTTTACATATGTGGTCAGCCGGAAAATATTTGACAGGGGGTTATTAAAAACAGCTAAAAAGGTTGGTGTTGATGTATATTTGAAACAACACGTTATTAATATTAAGGAATCATCTAAGTATTATACAATAATTTGTACCAAAAAAAGATATCGCTCAAAAACAGTAGTGCTTGCTACCGGTGTAAATTATGAATTACACACCAAAATAGGTTTGAGTAAACCTTCGAAATTTCTGTATGGCTCTCAGATTGAAATGCCAATGTCCTTTTCACAATCAAATATTCAGATACATCTTGGACAAAAGTTCGCCCCTGGTTCATTTGGTTGGGTTATTCCTGCTGGCAACAACTCCTCAAGGGTCGGCGTTATAGTACATAAAAAAGGTAGGATATGGCTTGAGAAAATGCTCGAACAAAGGCTGAACTTCTCAGTTGAAAAACTTAATAAAGATGATTTGAAACTAAAACCGATTGCTTATGGTTCTGTTAAAAGGAGTGTAAAGGGAAACATTTTAGCACTGGGTGAGGCTGCGGGTCAGGTTAAAACGACTACTGGTGGAGGAATTTTTTATGGTCTTTTATGTTCTGAAATTGCAGTAGATAAATTAACCAAAACAATTAAAAATGGCTGTAGTCTGAATGATTATGAATTAGCCTGGCACAGTGCATTAGTTTCTGAATTTGATATTGGCAAACGCCTCAGGAAGATTGCACGTACACTGGATGATGAAAAAATTGAAAATCTATTTAATTTTGTTAAAAGGAATAGATTTTGGGTTGAATTACTTGTGCCCAGAATTGATTTTGATTATCATTCAAACTTTATATTTTTCTGTTTGAAGAGCTTTGGATTGATGAGTAAGGCGTAGAGCGCCTTAGCACGCAAAGCTGGAGACACGCTGCGCTGAAGGCACGCCTGCGCTGAAGACACGGAGACCTGGAGACAAGGAGACCTGGAGACACGCTGCGCTGAAGGCACGCCTGCGGCTGAAAATACGCTGTGCTGAAGACACATTTCAGTGCAGACATGCGTCGCTGAAGATAAACCAGAAAAACTAAATAGACTAAAAAAACTAAAGAAACCAAATAAACGCTATTAACGATCTAATCGAGTATCTAGCACCAACACCGCTCTATTAGAGCCATTATTTACCGATTTCGACATTGACATTATGTCCATTTTCCATATACTCACTCCATGGATACTAAATACGATGCAATAATCATTGGTGCTGGGCCCGGTGGTTATCCCTGTGGGATCAGGCTTGGTCAATTACACAAAAAAGTATTGGTTATAGAGGCAAAATATTTGGGTGGTTTATGCCTTAATTGGGGCTGTATTCCTACTAAGGCACTGAGTTATGCCGCTGAAATGACTGATAATTTCAAAAAAGCAAAAAGAATGGGTTTTAATATTGATTTACAAGGTTTTGACATCAATATTATGAAAAACTGGAAACAAGGCGTTGTTAAAAGATTAAGAACTGGTATAGAATTTCTGTTTAAGTCAAACAATATTGAGTGGAAACATGGTATTGCTAAAGTAATTTCTGAACACGAGGTTCAGGTGAACACAGAGGGAGATAAGCAGATATTTGAAGCTGAATATATTGTTATTGCTACTGGTACTGATGTTACGGCTTTACCAGGTCTTGATTTTGATGGCAAATACATTATTAATACTGACCATGCCCTTGAATTGGAAGAGATTCCTGAGGACCTTTTAGTAATAGGAGCAGGTGCTTCTGGTCTTGAAATGGCAACTATTTATGCACGTCTGGGAAGTAATGTGACAGTAGTTGAAATTATGGAACAAATCCTACCTGGTATGGAAATAGAATTGTGCGAAAATCTTTGTAAAATCCTTAAGAAATCCGGAATTGCAATATATCTTAATTCTCAGGTTACTGGCCATGAAATTAAAGATAACAGGCTTGAAACTGCAATTAAAAAACCTGAGGGAGAAACTAAAGAAATTTTTAATAAAATACTTGTTACAGTTGGACGCCGTGCTCAAAACACAGCATTTAAAGACATGGATATTAAAACAGATAAAAAGGGATATATTATTGTTGATAAGAATTTAAAAACTAATATCAAAAATATTTTTGCAATTGGTGATATTATAGGTGCACCATTATTAGCACACAAAGCAACAAAACAGGGTATTGCAGTTGCCGAAATAATTAGCGGTTCTAAGCAAAATGTACAAATCGGAGCAATTCCTTCATGTGTATTTACAATTCCTCCTTTATCTTCAGTTGGTCTAACAGAAAAGCAGGCGTTGGATAAGGGGTATAATGTAAAAGTCGGCAGATTTCCTTATCGCGCTTCTGGCAAGGCTCTGGCAATGGGGGAGAGTCAAGGATTGGTTAAGATCGTGGGTGATGAAAATGGTAAATTGCTTGGTTTACATATACTTGGTGCTGAATCATCAAGTCTTATTGGAGAGGGTATTATTGCTATTGATAAAGGATTATTAGTCAGTGAT
>SOIY01000134.1 GCA_004376785.1 Candidatus Stahliibacteriota bacterium
TAAATCCTGCAGCATACAGGTTTCCATCTTGTCCGAAGACAATCGAAAGGGCTTCATCTGCATTATCTGCAGGCCCATTGTAGGTATAGATCCACCTTTCGATCTGAGCTTGAACAGGTATAGTTGAAATTAAACTCAAACAAATAAGTAACTTATTCATTTTGCCTCTTTATTAATTTCAATGCATCTTACGTTGTGCTACGGATAGCTTCACTATCTGTTTCTTCTTTCAACCATAATTCTGCATCTTTGATTTGCATAGGACGTAGTCGGACTTTATCGCCTTGCCAGAAGTAATTACCCAAGCTTTTTATATTCATGTTATTTCCTCTCTCCGTCATCCGTGTGTATTATATCGAGATCCAGCCGTTGTGTCAATAAGCGAATCCATCTCACCAGGATGTATCTCTACGAGATTGTGAGAACTATTTGAAGAATAAAAAAATCATACTACTTCTTGCATATTGTATTTAAAATTCCAAGCATAAATACATTTCTTTGTGAAGTACGGATTTGTCCTCAACCCACCTATCCATCAGTACTATTGACAAATTTTATATTAAATATATAATACTTATATAGAAAATGTAGGGGAATCAGGGGAACCTTAAAGGATTTTAGATTTTAATTCTGTAGTTTTTAGAATAAGTTATTTGTAATAATAAATAAAGGCGGGAAGAAATATCATGAAATCGAAAGTGGTTGTTTTTTTAATAACCGTCCTTTTTCTGTTTATTGGAACATCTTATGGACAAGAGTCCAAGCTTATGTGCCATCATGGCAAAACTCCATTGATTGACTCTCGTTACCATACTTATGAAGAAGTAGTTGCTGAACTCAATTCCATTGCCAGTGCCTATCCAAATATAACCAGGATAGATAGTATTGGAATATCTACGACTGACAGTACCATTATCTGGGCGCTTAAGGTTTCAGATAATCCTCTAATTGAAGAGGATGAACCTGCAGTTCTTTACAATGGTATACATCATGCTGAAGAATTATTAGGAGCAGAGATTTGTATGTATATGATAAACGACCTGGTCACAAGGTATGGGATCGACCCACAGATAACTGCCTGGGTGGACAGCACCGAGATATGGATTGTACCTGTTGTTAACCCGGATGGTCATGAGATTGTTATGACAGAAGTTGATACTATATGGCGAAAGAATACGCGCGACAATAATGGGAACGATACCTTTGATCTTGACTATGATGGTGTGGATCCAAACCGTAATTATGATTTCAATTGGGATATGGGTGGTAGCACCAATCCCAGTTCTGAGTATTACAGAGGTCTATACCCATTTTCTGAGCTTGAAACACAGGCTATTCGTGATCTGTCAAATGATCAGTACTTTATTTTTGCTGTTAATTATCATAGTGCCCGTACAGGACAGGGAGAGATAATCTACTATCCATGGTCATGGTCTGGTCAGCATTCTCCTGATCATCCTGCTATAAGTCAAGTTGCTGATTCCATGGCATCACTCATCATCAATGATGCTGGAACAGGCACATATGTGGCGAGCGCGGGACCTGCTACAATGGGCGGCTTAGCCAGAAACTGGCAATACGGAGTCAAGCAGACCTTTGGATTTACTACAGAAGTAAGCACATGCTGCACACCTCCAGGGTCACTGGTCAATGATATCTGCGAGAGAAATTTAGTTGGAGCTTATTATCTGATAGATAGGGTCTATGGCAGCAGCATTACCGGATGTATCACTGATTCGGCTACTGGAGAACCTCTTGAGGCAGAAGTAAGGGTCTTGGAGGCATATGACCCGGATTTACCGCCTCGTTTGAGTGATTCCACTTATGGCAGATATCGAAGAATATTAGTTCCTGATACTTACACTGTTGAAGTTGTTAAAGTAGGTTATGCCGAGGTAACTATTCCTAATGTTGTAGTATTTGAGGATGAACCAACAATTCTCAATGTGCAACTTTCAGCAATTCCATGGATAATTTATTACAGCCACATTATCAACGATCTTCCACCAGGTGGTAATAACAATGGTGAGCTCGATCCAGGTGAAACAGCTAATATGATTGTTACACTGCACAATAGTGGGCTCCGTGATCTTTCAGACGTCCACGCTGTATTAAGGACTACTGATCCATGGTTAGTTATCACTGATAGTTCAGGGAACTTTGGTGATATACCAGCTGATTCTAATAGTAACAATTCTTGGGATCAATTTACTGTTTCTGTAAGTTTAAGTACGCCACCAGGTCACAAGGTTGAGTTCTCACTTTATATAACAGGTGATAGCAGTACATATCCTTATGCAGATACGAGCAATTTCTCAGTTATTATTGGTGAACCAACTCCAGCCGATCCAACTGGACCCGATGAATACGGATATTGGGCATATGATAATACAGATACCTTATATGGACATGCACCTATTTTTAACTGGTTCGAAATTGCACCGCCAGGACCTGGCAGTATTATTTCTGAAATCACAAATGAGGATGCTGATACAGTCACACTCGACCTGCCGTTTACATTTAAATACTATGGTGAAGAATATGAATCAATCGGCGTATGCTCAAATGGATTTTTAGAACTCGGTTCATCTACCTATAGATTTGGCGCTAATACCGGGATACCTGCTGTTGGTGGTCCTAGGGCAATGATTGCGCCGTTCTGGGATGATCTTGATCCATCTGAAGCTGGTGATATATACCAGTATTATGATAATGCCGAGCATTGTTGGATTATTGAGTTTTATGAAGTGGATCACTATGGTGGTCCAGGTGATTACGAGACATTCCAGGTTATACTTTATGATCCTACTTATTATACTACGCCAACTGGTGATGGTGAGATTGTATTTCAGTACCATACAGTTAGTGATGTTACCAGCAATACGGTAGGAATAGAGGATTCCACAGAAATTATAGGTATACAGTGGGTTTACAATGATACCTATGACCCAACTGCTGCTCCTTTATTGGCTGATCGGGCAATTAAATTTACTACATGTCCACCAGTTACATCACCTATGCCCTGGGTATATTTTCAGGATTACGTAATCAATGATTCGGCTGGAAACAACAATGGAATTCCAGATCCAGGTGAAACAGTAAAGTTAATAGTATTTTTAGCTAATGATGGAGAGTCAAACGCCAGCAATGTGGAAACGATATTACGTAAGTCTGATGCTGAGATTACTATACTGGATTCTATTGCCTCATTTGGAGACATACCAGCTGGCGGCCAAGCCAACAATGTATCTGATCCATATATCTTTGCAGTGGATTCTACTATAACTAATACAATAGCTAACTTTACACTACTTATTAATGCTAATGGGGGTACTTACCAGACCGTTGCCTACTTCACTATTGAACTTGGTTCTATAGTTGGAATTAGTGATGGGGCACGTCAACTTCCTAATATATACGATCTTTTGCAGAATTGTCCTAATCCCATGTGTATTACCACCAAAATTCTATATCAGCTGCCCAGAACTGAAAAGGTCAGCTTAAAGATATATAATGTTGCAGGGCAGCTGGTAAAGACCTTAGTCAATGAGTTAAAAAAACCAGGTTATTATACTGCTTATTGGGATGGTAAGGACGAGAGGGGGAAAAAGTCAGCAGGTGGTGTCTACTTCTATCGAATTGAAGCTGGAGACTATATGCGCACAAAGAAGATGATACTGTTAAGATAAAGATGAAAAAGGCTCAAAACAAGGTACCATTTGTACGAGCATTTCCGTACTATCTTAGAAAGGGAATTTAAGAAGACAGGTAATCTGCGTTCTACTGCCTTGCGCCCAAACCAGAACACAAAGCATTATTGTTAAGGCAATCAGTACATTTTTCAAAATTTTATCAACGAACCCTGGTAATCCCTAAAACCTGTAAACCACAAAATAATTCATTCATCTGTACTGGATTGTTAATGTTTTCTGTATAACTCTAATCAAAATCTACTGTTTATCAATCGAATAACGTCTCACACTTTATGCCCTATTCATCCTACCTGCCCTCGTCTTCGTTTAATATATTGACATTATTAACTTTATATATATATTTAGTATATGTACTGAAAGATATAATCTTAGCTGGATTAATTACAGATACGAGATTATGGGCTTTTGGAATTTGCAAAATTCAAAAAATCAAACAAAGGAGGCGAAATGGTGGATATAGAAAAGTTGAAGAAATTCAAAATATTTAAAGATCTGAACCAAAGGGAATTGGAATTAATTGCTAATATAGCAGAATATGAAGCATACGAAGCAGGTAAAAGGATATTTGAAGAAAAGGCACTTGCCACAACCTTATATCTCACACTGGAGGGAAAGATTGAAATCAAAATCCGTGGCGACGGAACTGAACAAATTGTAATTGATCAGGTCGAACCCGGCGAGATATTTGGCTGGTCTGCAGTGACTGAACCCTATACCTTCACAGCGGCGGCTTGGACTTTAGAGAAAACAAAATTCATTACCTTCAGCGGTGAGCGACTTAAGGATCTTTTTGATAAGAATAATCATATCGGCTATCGTGTTGTAAAAGAAATCGCTGTTGTAATCTCAAGAAGGTTAAAAGCAATGGAATCGAAATTTGTTGTAACTTTGCGTATGAAAAAATAGGGTGCGAAACCACTGGATTACCACCTAATTAATCCCATTAATAAAGGGGGTCGGCAGTCAAAACCGGCTCCTTTTTAATTTTTTAAATGTGACAACATATTCCACTAAACCATTAACTCAAAAAATTGTCTAAAATGTAGAAAATCAGAACATACTGATTTTTCCGAAAAATCTGAAAAAGGAGACTATAATATGAAAAAACACATTAAAAAATCACACTGCTGCGCCCAGCGCAAGAAGGACAGCTGCTGTGAAGTGAAATCAATAGTAACAATAGATGATAGAGGACAGATGGTTCTTCCTAAGGAGATCAGGGATAAGGCGAAGATCCGTGCTGGCGATAAGTTTGCGGTAATTACATGGGAAAAAGAGGGTAAAATCTGTTGTATAACTCTAATAAAAATCGAAGAATTAACCGATGTAGTTAAAAAGAGGCTTGGTCCTTTATTAAAAGATATAATATAAAAAGGAGCAAAAAAATGAAAGGAAATAATATAAAAAAAGCAATAAGAAAAGGCTATTCAAGAATCGCGCGGCAAACAGCGGGTTGTGCTTGTACAAAGACATGCTGTGATGATACAAATACAGCACAGGCAACTTGCAAGGAAATAGGGTATACTGAAGAAGACCTGAAAAAAGTACCACAAGGTGCAAATTTAGGACTTGGATGTGGTAACCCCACAGCTCTGGCTAATTTGAAACAAGGCGAAACTGTACTCGATCTGGGTGCAGGCGCTGGATTCGATTGTTTTCTTGCCGCTGATAAAGTTGGTAAGGACGGCAAAGTTATAGGCGTAGATATGACACCGGAGATGATTGATAAAGCAAGAGAAAATGCCCAAAAGGGGAATTATGGGAATGTGGAATTCAGACTCGGAGAGATAGAAAACCTACCAGCTGCTGACAGTTCAGTCGATGTAATTATCTCGAACTGTGTGATCAACCTCTCAGATGATAAAAAGAGAGTATTTAAAGAGGCGTTTAGGGTATTGAAACCTGGTGGAAAAATGATGGTATCAGATATTGTCCTGTTAAAGGAACTTCCAGATTTCATCAAAAACTCTATCAGTGCATATGTAGGTTGTCTTTCAGGAGCGCTGTTGAAAAATGACTATATCAATATTATTAAAGAGGTTGGTTTTAATGAAGTGGAAATAACGAAAGAAACACTCTTTCCTGTAGACTGCATGCTTAATGATTCAACCATACAGGCAATTATTAAGGATTCTAAAATACCCCATGAGAAAGTGAAGGAAACTGCAAATTCAGTTATAAGTGTAAGCGTTTATGGAGTTAAACCTGCTGAAACAACCTAAGAAAAATATCTTATATCAGAGGCATGGAAGCGCAATAGGGAGTTTTTCAACTCGGAGTTAGGTTTTACGGTAGTCTGTAATACAACTTGCCAGGCCAAACCGTATATCCTGAAGGCGTGAAGATACTACGTCAATTAGATTTCGCATCACAAGATAACCCATGCGGGGATGTTTCTCAAACAACTTCTTCAACTCAGCTCCACTGAAAACCAATACTTTAGAATCTTTATTTGTTACCACTAATGCCCCATAGTGAGGAATGTTTGTTAGTGCTGACCAACCAAAGATACTCCTGTCACTTATTGTACGAGTCGTGATAGCCCCTCTACCTGGTACATTAATCTGAATTATTAACTCTCCATCAATACATATAAAAAACTCTGTACAAGGTTCACCCTCCTTAATAACCTTAGTACCAGCATCATAGACTCTTTCTTTTACCAATTTCTCTACCAAATTTATTTCTTCAGAAGATAGGTCTTTAAATACCTTTATCTTCTTTAATAAATCTTTCCATATCATGTCTTCCTCCTTTTTATTCAAAAAACTTAGTTGATAAATAGCATTCACCAATATCCAGGAGAAGTGCTTTGAACCCCTTGATTTTTTTAATCATTTCTTCTTATATAAAGGTGACATTGACCTCAGTTTCTCTCGCGCTTGTTCAACTGCTTTTCTTGCTTCTTGTCCTGGTCCATGAATTGATGATGGATTGGCAAAAAAATCATGAAAATAGGGAAGCATTGTCTTAACTACTCTCGGGTCGGTTGGGGTTGTTGCGTTGTAATCTAAATAGATCACCGTATCTCCCTCAAAAATCGGTTATTGTCATCAGATATGAAAAATCGCAATAAAATATTCTCTGAGCCATTTCTATGACTCCACTTCTTTATACCTCTTGAGGGCATTATAAAAAGCCTTCCAAAAGGGATCTACTCTTGGATGCTCCAACTTTTTCTCTTTGCCATTCTCAATCAAAAGCATGCCGAATTTTGAATCAATCAATTCTCCAACTATCGAGGCTTTGATATTATTATTTTTTAGAATTTCTACCAAGCTTTCAGCTTTCTTCTCACGGCAGGTTATGATTAAAGTTCCTTCGCTGATTGATTTATAGGGATCAATTTTAAAGAGGCTGCAAATATCATTAACACCTTCTTCAACTACAATCTTCTCTTTTTCAATCCTTATTCCAACCTCTGCTGCTTGTGCAATCTCGAATACTCCTCCCCATATTCCACATTCTGTAGCATCGTGCATTGCCGAAACTCCTTCATCACGCACACCGGTTTTTACAGCGGTCATTGCATCATCTACCACTGACATCTTGTAAAATAATGGTTGTGCCTTTTGCACAAACTCTTCCCCAAATTCCTCTGTCAAAAATTTCGGAAACATCGTCGCAAAAATACCTGACGCTTCAATGGCTGGACCTTTTGTTATAATTATCTTGTCACGGATCCGGGCAAATTTGGGAGAAACGTATTTATCAAGATCACCGGTTGCAAGTACTGTAGCTCCGCCAACCATAGGGTAATGACAATTATCATATCGTCCAGTATGTCCACAAACAATTGCCATTCCCATCTTCTTGCATTCTTCATCAATCGTTTTCCATACAGTTGCTAATTCCGCTTCAGTCATTGACATGGGTAGATTTAAATCAATGGTAAGATATGTTGGAGCAAGTCCTGAAGTAACAACATCAGAAGCCAGAATATGAATGGCAAACCAGGCTGCCCGCTTGAATCCGTATTCAGGAACAATAAAAACCGGATCACTCGTCATTGCCACTGCCTTATTTCCAATCTGTACAATTCCAACATCAACCCCGTGTTGAGGACCAACCAGAATCTCAGGTTTTTTCGCGCCAAGATGCGGATAGATTAACTCGTTAAAGACTTCCGCTGAAATTTTACCGATTTCTGGTAATTTTGCCATTTCGCCTCCTTGTATAATAATAAGAACACAACATACGTACAATTTAGTGTTGAATCTAAACCGGCTGACAGTAATTCTTGTAGGATGTTTACTATCCAGTATGGTAAAGCGATTGCCTTAGCCATTAAAAGTACTTCCTTTCTTTACATAAATCACTTAGGGTGTGTGTATCAAAAAATGTATCAATGATTTTATTTAACTTCTTCCAATAAGGACGGGTTGGACATCGATTGATTCTTGAACAATGCTTATATTTCTTTTTATCTACACAAAATACTGGAGCTTTAGATTCACCCACTGCTTTCATTATATCGCCGATTTTAATTGAGTCTGGGGCACGGCTTATAAAATAACCACCACCCGGTCCCTTTTTGCTCTTAATTAATTTGGCTTGCCGAAGTTTTAGAAAAATTTGTTCAAGATATTTCAGTTTCACACTCTGGCGTTTGGCAATCTCTATCAGCGGGATGGCTTTACCTTTAGGTTGATTCGCTAAATCAACCAGTGCCCTAACAGCATATCTGGTTTTGGTTGTTATCTTCATATAATATTCTACTAAAAAAGTAGGGTATTGTCAAGACCTAAATTGAAAGCGCAGCACCGAGAGCGCCAATGAATTGTGGAATATCTGGGATTATAAGATCACCAAATATGCGCTTCATCGATTTTACAAGACCAGGATTGAGTGCGCCGCCGCCACAGAATAATATTGGTTCTTCAATTCCTATCTGAGCACCCAATCCTGTAATCCTCCGAACTAATGCATCACATACACCGGCTACAATATCTTCAAGCCTTTTACCTTCACTAACCAGGCTCAGTATCTCGGTTTCAGCCATGACCACACAGAGCGAGTCAATCATTTCAGGCTTGTTAGAATTCAATGCGAAATTTCCAAATTCCTCGAGCCTAAGCCCCAGAGCCTGGGCAATCTTTTCTACAAAATTTCCTGTTCCGGCAGCACATCGATCATTCATAATAAACCGATCGACCTTACCATCACGGATTTTAATAATCTTACTATCCTGACCCCCGAGATCAATAATGGAGTTGATTGAAGAATTAACATATGTAGCACCTCGAGCAAAAGCAGTAATCTCAGTAATGATAACATCGGCGTCGGTCACCAATTCTCGACCATAGCCAGTAGCAGCAATTCGATCGAAACCTGTGAGCTGGCTTGTTATTTCTTCAATAGCTTGTCTTGGTTTAAAGAATGTCTTGATAACTATTTTATTTTTTATACTGCCATCAAATAAAACACCTTTAGTATAGCACGACCCTATGTCTATTCCCAATACCACCCGACCTCCTTTGCAGCGTTAATGAATGTCCTTACATTCTCAGGCGGTGTTTTTATTGGGACTTCGCAACCAGTTGAAGCGATATAACCTTTTTTCGATTTAATACCCCTTTTGACCATATTTTTCACTTCCTCCATAATTTCTTCAGGAGATGAAAATGCAATCTTTGAGGTATCAAAATTCCCGATTATGCGCATTCTTTTTGACAATTTTTCTATTGCCAATGAAAGGTCAACTTGATCAAGGCTGACAAGGTCAGCCCCGGTTTCTAATAAGAGATCAAGAATCGGCTCTGTGTTGCCACAGATATGGAGGATAATATCGAGGTCATAGCGATGAAGAAAGTCGATGAGTGCGCGTTCATAGGGGAGAGCGAAATTTTTATAAGCCTTTGGGCTAACAACACTGGACGATGCCAATGGATCAACGATTATTGGCAGCGCACCAGCATCAATGATATCATAGCAGAATTCAATCGCTGCTTGAAGAGACTTTTCCATAATTTTTTTGATATGGTCAGGATCTCTGATTGTCTGTATGAGAAATGTCTTGGGATCAGATAACATCATTCCAGTAGTAAAGGGCGCCGGAACATAAGCGAGGATCGGAACTTTATCACCAAGCGATTGGTATGCATATCCGATTGCCTCAAGATAGACAGGTAATCTTTTATCGCGTTTAGGCACAGGGATTTTTATGTCTTCGATATTCTTTTTTGTTAATGCCGGCCTTTTAATTACGGGCAGGTCATCATCTGGATAATCAAAATCAGAACCCATTGCTTCAGCAATAATTCCTACTTCAGAGAAGATCGAAATCGCATCATGACCATATTCTTCAATCGCTGCAATCTGCGCCCTTGCCATTGCTTCGCCATTAGTGTAATACTTTTTTAATTTCATACGGGCAATTTCTGCAGCGTGAGATGTGACAAGAGGAATAATATTACACCTGTCTGGTTTCTCGTCAATAACAAGTAGTCCAAATCTCTCTCTTGGAGTTAACGTCTCGCGCATCTTATCGTCTCCACAAATGCAGCGATTCTCGATTTTAATTGTTCAGTAATACCAAAGGGTGCCGGGACATCGATTGAGAGTACTGGAACCTTGCTGAGCATCTGCTGGATGAGCCTTGTCTCCATTGCACAATGAGAACAACCCAGCATATTGGTAATCAATACACCTAAGATTCTTCCATGCTCAACGCCTTCAATTATTCTCCTTACCCTTTGTTCAGTTGAGCCAATCAAAGAGGCATTCAAGAATGACCTTGCTAAGGCTTGGAATGGCTCAATATCTTCTTCAATCTCCACAAGCGCCTGGTTAATAACATATTCAGTCGCCACGATCCGGCAGCCCAGGTCTTCAACAAGATTAAGAAGATATGGATCAGGTGACGGAGTCACCCAGGCAATAGGTAGTGCATCAGGATTGAGTACACCTTCTCCCTTTTGAACGCGTTCACTTATCGTCTCATATACCATCTCAATAATGTCAGTCCACTCGTCAAAATCAGCATATCCATAAAGATTTCCAAATTCGATAACCATCAATTCAAGTCCTGGGAAAGGTGCTAATTCAGCTTCATACGATAATTTTTTTATATTTTCAACCAATTTCCTGAGACGATTAGCATTTTTGATACTCTTTGCGAGATAATTACGGTTGTTTATATCGGTGAATTCGACCATATTCTGCCATACCTTTTCATATTCACTCATGAGATATGTTTCAAAGCGCTTGGGATAATCTATTCCCCACTTCGTATGCTCATAATCATCAGCAACAAAATAACTTCTTGATTTCCTTCGAAATGGGATTTCTATCCAGATGGGATTATATCCTAAGCCCTCGATAAGCTGCATAATACAGGAATAATCATCACAGGATGCACCAGTTGAGGCAAATATTAAATCAGGCTTTGGGAAATACGCCTTTTTATAGAATGCAGCGAGTGCAGCCCTTGAAAAACAAGCTGGTTCAGGTGCACCAAGTTTTGTTGCCATATCAAGAAGTATGAATGATTCGTTAAAAAAAGGTGTCCACCAGATACATTCAGGATAAAAAGGAATACAGTCTGGAAACGACATAACAATTACCGGTATTGTCCCAAGATCACCCATTGTGGCGATAACCTTTTTACCGACCTGTTTTGCTCTGAAAAGCCTTTCTGATTCATTGAAGACAAATCCCCATAGTCTAAGTGCAGCAAACGAATTATCAAATTTTAACCGCTTCAATTGTCTTGCACCATATACCATAAAGGTTGCCAATGGCGACAAATAGATTCCCCAGTCTTGATTTCCGTAATATTTGTATTTTTTAATTATTTGATCACTAATTTTTCTAAACTGGTGACTCCACTCGGTCAGGTTAATTTTTTTAGGTTTCAGATCTTCGAACATAACATTTCCCTGAAAGCGCTAATTCTTGTCTTTATTTGACTAAGGTTCTGAAAAGAAAAATCACTCCTTATTCTTAGTATGGGAAACCCGAATCTACTTTCCATTCTTTTCAATTCAAATTCATAACTGTCACAATAATCCAGAGTCCAGGCAACGATGCCGTCGCATGCATATTTTTTTAGTTGACTGCTGGTCCACTCATAAAATTTATGATTTGGCCTTTTAAAAATACAGGGTGGCTGGTTATAATAAGCATGCTTAATACCATTTAAATTTTTATCTTTTATCTCAATATTCAAGAAACGGGATATACCGCAGTTAAAATCACCAACAATCCGTAATTCCTGTTCCAGCAACTCGAGGATTTGATTAGCCCCATACGTAATGGCACTTCCAATCAGATATACCCTTGGATTGACAGAATGGTTCTCAGTAATGTTGATTTGAGCATCTACATCACCTTTATAATAATTTATTGCTGCTTTATGAAAATCTGAAGTTGAAATTAGAGAAGGGTTTGCTGCTCTTTTTTTATTAAGAGTTCGATACTGCTCTCGGACATTTTCCCACCTTTCTATCTCAAGTCTGAGTAAATCGTCATTTAACTTTCTGTTTGACAGGTGTTCGAGTTCTTTAACCAGCCAATCAATTTCATCGTTGAAAATTTTTGGATTGTCAGTTCGGGGATTATTCAGGACATAGACTGGTATATCGGTCAATTCATCGACTATATCAAACATTCTTCTTGCCATATCACAACCAGTAGAACCAACCAGTGCAGTAAACTTATCCTGGTTCTTAACTATATAAGCAATGTTCGATTTCACAAGTGGGCAGGCATCAATTCTGAGTAATCTCTCACCGTCTTTTGATAATCCAATATCGCCATGAAGCAGACGGTATGGTTTCAAACCGGTAGCCGCAAGTAATTCGACCGGGATATAAGAACAGGTATAGCCGATCAATTCTATCTCATGATTTTAAGAAGTGGCTCTTTTTACGCACCAGTGATTTTTTCTATCAATCTCACTGCGTCAGCAGCGTCTTTACCATAGGCATCAGCCTTGATCTTCTTAGCAAAATCTTGGTTAACCGGTGCACCACCAATAATTACCTTGATATTGCTGCGTAATTTTCTCTGTTCTAAACCTTTGATAATATCATTCATCCGCATCATAGTCGTGGTCAACAAACTTGAGAGGGCAAGTACATTCGGTTTTTCTCTGGCTACTGTATTAATAAACTTTTCAGTTGCAACATCCTTACCAAGATCAATGATATCGTATCCTGATGCTTCAACCAGCACCTTCACAATATTTTTACCGATGTCATGGATATCCCCTCCAACAACACCAATTACAATCTTTGCTTTCTTCTTTAGGATCTGTGACTTAATCAGAGGACTTATCATATTGAATCCAGAATAAAATGCTTCAGAAGCAAGCAAAACTTCAGGCACAAAGTATTCCTTACGTGTAAAAAGATTACCAACCTCTTTAATACCTGCAATCAATCCCTTCTCCAGAATCTCCTGGGGATCAATATTTTTTTTGAGAGCATTGGCAACAAGCTCCTTTGTATCTCTATCATTAAGTTCTATAATTGCCTCTTTTATTTTATCAAGATCCAATAGATCTCCTCAACAGTAATGATATTTATTCACGTGCTGAACACCATAGTAGGGATTTCCTTCTTGATCAATGATTCTCTTGTTCTCTACATCTTCTGACCTATAAAAAGGCCCCTGCCAACCTTGTGTTCGTGCGCAGCCTTACGCCAGATTGTGACGAGATTAGAAGCGAAATCAAACAGGTCTTGTCCAAAATCCTTAAGAATGGCAGGCTTTAATTCAACGTGAACCTTGTCATAATACTGATCAAAGCACTTTGCATACTCCTCAGTTTGGTCCAGTGCTTCGAGTACTTTGAATCCATTTTTCTTGAGCAATTCCTGATACCCATCAAAAGTTTCCATATATGGGAAGGACATTGAATCATACAGCGGATCAAGTTCCTGCTGGGTAATTTCGCCGGTAATTATCCAATCAGTAAAAGCAATCTTACCGTCAGGTTTTAATACACGATAGGCTTCCAGAATGAGTCGATTTTTATCAGTGACATAACACCATGCTTCCTGACCCCACACAACATCGAACTCCTCTTTGTGGTATGGGATATCAAGGGCATTGCCAAGGACATATTCGATCTTATCTTCTAAGCCAGCCTTCTTAGTCCGCTCGACCGCCTTCTCATACATGGTCTTTGCAGCATCAATACCAACAATTTTGACACCATATTTCTTTACTAAATGTCGAGCCGGTGCTCCAAGCGCACTACAGATATCGAGAATAAGCATATCTTTTTTTAATCCTACTTTTTGGGCAAGAAAGTCCGTTGTCTCTGGCCCACCAGAGTGAATTTGCTCGCCCATTACTGCTTCCCAGAGCAGTCCACCTGGACCATCATAAACATCCTGCACATCCTTTATTGTGTAGTCTTTTATGTATCTCATATTTACCTCCTT
>SOIY01000336.1 GCA_004376785.1 Candidatus Stahliibacteriota bacterium
CCTCGATTCCCTGATTTCCTGATACCCTGATCTCCTGATGTTCTGATCTTCTGATCTCTTCATAGTTTCTCAACCACCCCTGTAACAATTTTTGTCAACCTGGGTTCGACTTTGCCTGCTGCTCTTAGAATTTTTGATATATTCACTGGTTTTATTGCATCTGCAATTCCCATATCAGTTATTATTGATAAACCAAGAACTCTCATTTTGAGGTAACGCGCCATTAACACTTCGGGAACTGTTGACATACCTACTGCATCTGCCCCGATTATTCTCAGAAAACGATATTCTGCATTTGTTTCGAGATTAGGACCAGGGACTGCTGCATAAACTCCTTTTTTAATTGCTATTCTATTTCTTAAAGCCACTTCCTCGGCAAGTTTTATAAGCTTAGGACTGTAGCAATTATACAAATCCGGAAATCTGGGTCCGAGCCTGAGATCATTTTTCCCACGTAAAGGATTATCAGGAATCAGATTTATATGATCGGTTATCAACATTATGTCACTTGATGAAAAATTCGGATTTAAACCGCCACTGGCATTAGAAATTATTAAATACTTAACACCGAGAAACTTCATAATCATCACAGGAAAGGTGATCTCTTTTGCACTATACCCTTCGTAATAATGAAATCGCCCTTGCATTACAATGATCTTTTTTTGCCTCAAACTACCCATGATCAACTTACCTTTATGAAATTCAACAGTTGCAGTAGGGAAATTGGGAATGTCAGTATATTGAAATACTTTGCTGATATTAAGTGCTTTAACTAATTTGTCCAGGCCTGTGCCGAGTATAATTCCGATCCGGGGTTGGATCTTTGTCCTTTGGCGAATGTATTTTACTACTTCCAGCGCTTTTTTTTTCATTTTTTTTCTAATCTCTCGAGCAATCTCAGATACGATTCCAACAAACCTCTAAATTCTGCTACCAGAAGCAGTTTTTGGTGCTCAATCATTTTTGTTTCTTCTTCGGTCTTGGCGAGTTCTGTCTGTGCATCTTTCAAAAACCTCTGCGCCTCAACCTTTGCATTGGCGATTATAGTTTCTGCTTCTTTTTTTGCCCCAGTTTTTAATTCATCGGCTGCCTTTTGTGTGGTGGTAAGTGTATCCTGTAGAATCTGTTCCATCCGACGATAATCCCCAATCTTTGCATCCATATCTTTTACTTTTTCTGTTAAACCTGATTTTTCTCTTAGCAGATTTTCAACCTCTGTGGATACCATTTCGAGAAATGCTCTAACTTCGTGAGGATCATATCCTCGCAATGTTTTTCTAAATTCTTGTTTTCGGATCTCCAAAGGTGTTATCGGCATTTTACCTCCTTATAAAAGGTGGCGCACATAATTATCCTCACATGTGTGTTTTGCCACCGCCCTCCCTTTTTGCCTGGTTGAGGGCATTATCAGCTTTTTTGATCAGCTCGTATGTTCCTCCGGCATCTTCAGGAAAACCAGCAACCCCTATTGATATACTGAGCTCTTTCACCTTCAATTTATTCTTAAAGAAATCATAGTTTTTTATATGGTTTAATATCCGTTCAGCAGTTTTTTGGGCGTGCATCTTGTCTGTTTCCGGTAATAGAATAATGAATTCATCACCGCCATAGCGTGCTACAACATCTATACTACGTACGTTTCTCTCAAGAATCTCCGAAAAATCCTGAAGTACGTGATCGCCTACCTGATGTCCGAACTCGTCATTTATCCTTTTAAACTGGTCTATATCAATGAATAAAATTGAAAGGATATGTTCATAACGCGCTGCGCGCTGTAACTCTTTACTTAACTGATTTTCAAAATATCTCTTGTTAAAAATCCCTGTCAATGGGTCGAGCCATATTCGGTACTTTACCCTAGAGTAGAAACAGTTCGGTTTTACTAAATGCTCAACAAACACATAAGGATGTCTTTTAAGGATATCAAGAAGTTGAGAAGAGGTGATATCATCTATTTGATATTGACATAGTGTGAAGATTCTCAAATCTGGTTGTGTGGTAAAGTCGTCGAGAATATCTTCATAATTTAGAAATTCCTTAGAACACTCCCAAAAAACCCTTAAGCCATTGTAATTCTTGGGTAGTTTATCATACTCTTTTTTTATCCATGACACAAAATCTCCAGGCCTAATTTCTTTGTTTACTGTGTTAATTAGTTTTTTAAATTTCGTTTTCAAAAACTTACGATCCTTTTCTTTGCCGATGAAAATACACTTTTCTTTCCGCGCGCTTGCTTCTTCTATCAAGGGCACAATATCAGAAAGGAGCTGTTCGCTATCCCTGTAAATATAAAGGGCATGAACTGGAAGTTCGAGTTCAATGCCTTCATTGCCTAATTTAATATATCTGTTCATTCTCTTTATCTCTGTTGCTTTAATACACTCTTCAGGGAATTAAGCGCCTTATCTAATTTAGCTATATTGTAATTTCCCATATGGCCAATCCTTATTATCTTGCCCTTCAATTCTCCCTGTCCATTGGCAAAGAGTATTCCGCTTTTTTCCTTTAATTCTTTAATAACTGTAGTACTATTGATATTTTCAGGCATTTTCATGACTGTAAGTGCATTCGATGGATTGTCTGGCAGAATTTGAAGCTGCATTTTCTTTATCCGTTCACGGGCATAATTAGCCATCTCCTTATGATTATTAAAATTTTTATCTAAGCCTATTTCAAGGATATTTTCAATGCCCTTTTTTAGACCATAAAAAATTGTGATCGCTGGTGTCCATGGGGTTTGATTCTTGACTCTAAATTTTTCATAGAATTCGAGATTGAAATAATATTTTGGCAGATCTGAACTTTTGGTTTTTTCAAATGCCCTTTCACTTACAGAAATGAACGAAATGCCGGGTGGTGACATCAATGCCTTTTGCGATGCTCCTACCAATATGTCTACATGCCAGTCATCCTGTGGACAAAAGTCTGCACCAATACCTGCGACACCATCGACAATAAGGTATGAACCATATTTCTTTGAAATTTCGCCAAATGATTTTATGTCATTAAGGGCACCGGTCGATGTTTCAGTTAAGGTTGTAAATAATACAGTAGGTTTATTCTTTTTCTTTAAGATCGCTTCGATTTTATCAGGCATAACTGATTTACCATAATCCTCTTGTATTACTACTGGTTTTATATTGTATGCTTTACAAAGTGCGAGCCATCGTTCACCAAATCTACCACAGATCGCAACAACAGGTTCATCGTTATTCGACAAGATATTACTGCATGCCGCTTCCATTGCTCCGGTACCTGAAGATGCAAAAAAGAATATTCTTCCTTTGCTATATAGAATCTTCTTAAGTTTTTCCGCAGTTTCGCCGAGTAATTCTGTAAATTTTTCTTCACGATGATACAGAATTGGTTTCGAGGTTTGTTTTAAAATATCGTCTGGCACATCAATAGGTCCCGGTGTAAACAGAGTATAGTTATCCAATTTTTTTCCTGCAGTCTTTACAAAATGTAATATCCTTGTTTTTCGTGTCGTTCAATGTATTTGAAAAATGCATTACACATTTTGAGTTTGAACAGTGTCTGAGACCCAATAGATGACCTATTTCATGAATGACCTCTTTTGAAATATGCTCCTCCATTTTGTTACCAGTTAGGCGATAGGTTGAAACGAGCGCTGTTTTTTTCGATGGATCAGCTAACCCGAAGATAAAATTCATATTGCGGATGTAGATGTCAACATCTACCAAAGCGACTTTAATATCGAAATTTACTTTATTTTTTGCCGCAATATGATTGAGAATAGTAATTGCATTGTACTGCTTTCTTAATAGATTATGGGAATTGGGCGGTAATCTAAAAAAACCAGCATGCCGTGAACTTTGATTCAGATATTTTTTTGTTACGCCTTCCACAATATTAAAGAGCTTTAAACTTTCCTGTTGAAAAACTCCAATCATTCTTTATTCATTGAGCTTCTTAATAAACGGAGTGAAAAGGTCGATAGGAACAGGAAAGACTACAGTTGAATTCTTTTCAGTAGCTATTTCGCTTAGAGTCTGCAAGAAGCGGAGTTGAATTCCCGTCGGCGTTTCGCTAATTATTTTTGCTGCCTGATTCAATTTATCAGCAGCCTGCAATTCTCCTGCAGCGTGAATTACCTTTGCCCTTCTTTCCCTTTCTGCTTCAGCCTGACGGGCAATTGCCCTTTGCATGTCCTGGGGTATGTCCACATGTTTAATCTCGACAGCCGAGACCTTGATGCCCCAGGGGTCAGTTGACTGGTCAAGAAGCTTTTGTAATCTCATGTTTATCTTTTCCCGCTGCATTAGAATCTCATCAAGCTCATATTCACCGAGTACGCTACGCAGTGTGGTCTGTGAAAGTTGGTTTGTTGCATAGAGGTAATCCTCAACCTCCAGGATTGCCTTTGATGGTTCAAAGACCCTAAAATAGGCGACAGCATTAACCTTTATCGAAATGTTGTCTTTTGTGATAACGTCCTGGGGCGGTACATCCATAGCAAGAACCCTCAGAGAAACCTTTGCCATTTTATCAATACCCGGCCAGAGAATAAAGAGACCAGGACCTTTAACATTGGTAAATCTTCCGAGCCTGAATACTACGGCTCTTTCGTATTCTTTTAGTATCTTAATCGCACTTATAACAATTAAGATAAGAATAATTATTAATATTCCAGTAAATCCCATTTTTGCCTCCTTTTGTTACCATATTCTATGTAAATATACAGGAAAGTCAATACCCCAATCCTGCGATAAATCGCATGATTGCAGTAGTCAGTAGTTAGTAAACAGTAATCTGAAAAAGAAATCGTTATTTTTGGATTGACAATGTGCTGATTTTGATTACAGTAAGATATGGGTATTTTTATTCTGTTGTTTGTATGCTATACAGATTTTAAGGGTGTTTGGATACCCAGATGGTCGATCCCAGATAAACATGAAATTTTTATTCATCTTGATGGAAAATTTAATCATATTTTTTTACAAATCTTTGCCCTGGGTGAAGCATATTATCCCTCAAAATACGCACCCAGCAAGATACATTCTGATACATGGTTAAAGCAATTTCTGAATGAAGCACATCTGCGAAAGATTAAAGTTTCAGCCTGGATTAATGTATTTTATTCGTGGGGCTATGCTTCAAAGACCCATAACTTAAACCATATAATTAATCTTCAACCAAGCTGGTTTGTCCAGGATCAATTCAAACGATCAATGCTTGATTATGACGTTGATGAATTACAAGATCTGGGCATTGAAGGTTACTATCTTTCTCCAGCAAATACACAGGTCAGAGCATACCTTACAAATATTGCTGAGGAGATTATGAACACCTATGATTTTGATGGTATTCATCTGGATTATATTAGATATCCGGGCAAAGAATTCATTTATGATGTTTCTTTAAGAAGCAAATTTATGAGAAGGTATTGTATTGATCCTGATGATATATTTACAAAGTCTGAATTTAAGATGAGATACAGTTTATGGGGATATGATGATTTGAAAAAACAATGGGAAGAATTCATCTATAAAGACCTGACAATATTTGTCAAAAATTTGAGTGAACTTCTAAAGAAAAATAAACCGGAAATACAAATTTCAGTTGCAGTTAAACCCGATTATCTGAATGCACGGCAAGAGTATTTTCAGGATTGGATTGACTGGGTCGACTCAGGTTTTGTAGATTTTGTCTGCTTGATGGCTTATGGTAAGCATATAGATAAGTATTTAAATAAAATTCTAAAAGTAGTTAGGGAACCATACCGGGTTACAGTCGGTTTAGGATTGTATGTTTTAAGCCCTCAACAGATAAAAAGGCAGGTGGCATTGGTGAAATCTAAACCTTTTTCCGGTGTGGTATTTTTTTCCTATGACCAGCTCAAAAAAAATAAAGAGTATTTGTATTCGTTGAGATAAAAGGCTCTCCTTTTTTATTCTTGACAAGTGCTGAGTTTCGTGTAGAATAAATGAGATGGAGAAAATTTTCCTTCTTATAGGAACGAATGTTGGGGATTTAAAATCAAATTTGCTAAAAGCACAAAAATATCTTGAAAAACATAAAGTGAAGATCATAAAAAAATCAAAAATATACAAAACAAAACCCTGGGGTAATGACAATCAACCCGATTTTCTAAATATAGCGCTGGAGGTTGAGTGTAATTATAAACCATTAAGGCTTTTGCATACGCTCAAGAAGATTGAATCGAGCATGGGAAGAAAAAAGACGGGGCGCAGGTGGGGTCCGAGAACAATTGATATAGACATACTTTTCTACGGCAGTCAGATTATGAAAAGAAAAGATTTGGTAATTCCACACAAAGAGTTTTATAACCGTCCATTTGCAATAAAACTGCTTGCTGAAATTGCTCCTGATTTTGTTCCACCTCAGTCAGAGAAACAGGTAAAAAATTATCTTAAAGGAATAGATGATGAAGGATTTGAGATTTATTGCGATTGAGGGCGTGATAGGAGCAGGTAAAACGTCCCTGGCAAAGATTTTATCGAATAAATTTCATGCTGGTACCATCTTAGAAAAGTTTGAAGAGAACCCTTTTCTTGAAAAATTTTACTCAGATCCTGCAAAATATGCATTCCATACCCAGATATATTTTCTTATGTCAAGATATAGACAGCAAAGGGAGATAGCACAAATAGACCTTTTTAAATCTCGCGCTATAACTGATTATCTTTTTATAAAAGACAGGATTTTTGCGGAGATAAACCTGAACGAAGATGAATTTACTTTATACGATAAAATCTATAGATTAATCGAAAGGGATATCCCCGTGCCCGATTTAGTAATTTATCTTCAAGCAGAGCCTGAATTTTTATATAAGAGGATTAAACATCGTAACAGGAGCTTTGAGCAAGAGATTGAATATGAGTATGTTGAGAAACTATGTGAAGCATATAATACATTTTTCTTTCACTATAATACATCACCTCTTTTAATAGTAGATATTAAGGGGTTTGATTTTATTTCAAATTCAAAGGATGTAGATTTAATATATAATGAAATAAAAGGTTTAAAGGAGCCGCGTAGAATTATTTTTAGAGAATGGTAACTACAGAAACCATAATTGCAATGAAAAAGAAGCAGGAGAAGATTGTCTGCCTTACTGCGTATGATTATCCATGTGCTCGAATTCTTGATGAATCAGGGATTGACATTATTCTGGTTGGGGATTCTGCTGCCAATGTATTTGCTGGAGAAAAGTATACGTTACCGATTACTATGGAAGAAATGCTGTATCATGCTAAGGTTGTTAGCCGCGCAGTAGAGAATGGACTTGTGATTGCTGATATGCCGTTTTTATCATATCAAACTTCAATACGTGATGCGATTTACAATGCAGGTAGATTTTTAAAGGTGGGTGCATGCGGTGTAAAACTTGAGGGAGGGGCTCCAATTGTAGAAACAATAAAACGCCTTGTAGATTTGGGGATTCCCGTGATGGGACATATCGGATTGACTCCACAGTCAATCCACAAATTTGGAGGTTATAAATTACAGGGTAAAACAGAGGAAGAGGGGGCAAGACTTATTAAGGATGCGGAACTGCTTGAATCTGCAGGTTGCTTTTCACTGGTTCTTGAAAAGATTCCATCCCGACTCGCAAAGAAGATTACCGAGGCTATTTCAATACCAACGATTGGTATTGGTGCTGGTTCAGACTGTGATGGTCAAATACTGGTTTTACATGATATACTCGGACTCTTTGAGAATTTCACCCCCAAATTTGTAAAAAAATACGCGCATATTGGCGATGAAATTCGCAGGGCAGTCCACCAATTTAAAGATGAAGTAAAAAAAGGGATTTACCCTGATGAAAAACATTCGTTTTGAGTTTAGAAAATTGCTTTTTAGATTTTCTTAGATCCCTGCACAAATTCTATCGTTTATGAAGAAAAAATAGGTGTTAATATAAAATAATGAGAAGATCTTTAATTTAATTATGTTGCCTACATTTATCTGGTTTATAATATTTGTAGTAAGTTTATTCGTATTGGTGAGGGCTTCGGGTTATTTTACAGAGTCTGCCGAGAAAATTGGATTGTATTTTGGCCTTCCTGATTTTATTGTGGGTGTTACAATTGTAGCAATAGGAACTTCATTACCAGAAATTATTTCGTCAATCTTTGCTGTCTTAAGAAATTCTTCGGAAATAGTGATTGGGAATGTGCTTGGGTCGAATATCACAAACATATTTCTTGTTGTTGGTCTTGCGGCTATAGTCGGTCGAAAATTAAAGATTAATTATGAGTTGATTCATATAGATCTTCCTTTATTAATGGGTTCGGCTCTTTTTTTGACCGTTACTATCTGGGATGGTGCGTTTACATTACCTGAAGCGATTTTGTGTCTTGCAGGTGCCGTTGTTTATTTTTTTCACGCTGTATCAACTAAAAAGAAACGTGCAGGTATTATAACTAATCAAGGGTTGAAGACAAGAAAAATTGAATGGAAGACTGTAATTATTATGTTCATAAGTGCCTTTTTTATCTTTCTGGGAGGAAGATATACTATTGAATCCGTTATTAAACTGTCAGGGGTATTGAATATTGGTAAAGAGATAATAGCGGCAAGTGCTATTGCTCTGGGAACTTCGTTACCTGAATTGGTCGTAACTATCATTGCGGCAAGGAGAGGAAGACCTGAAATTGCCATAGGAAATGTATTGGGTTCAAATATATTTAATGCCCTTGCTGTAATGGGAATACCTGCCTTAATAGGGAATCTAACCATCCCACAAAATATACTTACATTTGTTTTGCCCATGATGTTGATTGCATCATTACTATTCTTCTTTATGAGCCAGGACAAAGAGATTACAAGCTGGGAAGGTTGGTTACTTTTAATTTTTTATGCCTTCTTTATTATGAAGTTATTAAAGCTGTGTTAATTTGACGGGATGGAGAATAAAAACATTGAAATAGTCATACGAGATGCTGAAATGGATGTCAAAGCAAATTGACATTTCCTTCAAATTCCATATAATCTGTTATGATGAAATATACTAAGAAACATGCAATATCGGGCTTAAGAGAAAAGATGCCGAAATTAGAGGTTTTGCCAAATCAATTTAAGAACTATAAAATAACGATTGTGATTCCTGAATACACTTCATTATGCCCGCGTACTGGTTTGCCTGACGATGGGACAATTACCATTGAATATGAACCGGATAATTATTTTGTGGAGTTGAAATCATTAAAATATTATATTCTAGCATATCGTAATCTTGGAATATTTTATGAAAATGCGGTCAATCGTATTTTAAAAGATTTTGTTAAAGCGGTAAAACCACAATGGGCGATTGTTCGAGGTGAATTCAATCCGCGCGGTGGGATTAAATCGATTGTTGAAGCAAAGTTCAGTACAGTTCACCCCGTTAGAAAGTCATAGTAGAATATTAAAATCCGGTCTCGATTTGTGGGACCAAATATTTCTAACAAGTTTTGCTGTTATATTTACTGACGCTCCATTGGAGGCCAAAGGTCGATTTTTCTAACGGGGTAAAGTCCAACCTCGGCAGTATATAGACATTGACAAACATAATAGATTAGATATAATAGCGCATGGATCTGGAGACAAAGAAGATTTACGCTGAAGCGCTCGAAATGTATGAAAAGGGAGATACCAAAAAGTCGATAGAGAGATTAATAAAAATTATTAACCTTTATCCTGATTACCCTGATGTTCATAATGCCCTTGGTTTTGCATATTCACTTGCTGGAAATTATGAAGCGGCGATAGATAGTTTTAAAAAAGCGACAGAGTTAAACCCTGAATATATTGAGGCATATGTGAATATGGCAATAATATACAATGAACAGTGCCAGTTTGAGGAGGCAATTATGGCGTTTGAGAAAGCTGCAAGTCTTGAGACAAGAATAAAGGGGTTCTCACCTCAACTGAAGGCGCAACTTGCTAACACCTATACACAATTGGGTGATACTTATTATGAGTTGCAAGATTATCAAAAGGCGAAGGAGGAATACCAAAGGGCAGTGAATCTTGGTCCTACTTTTATTGATAAAAAACTAAAATTGGCAAAGGCACACCTTCAATTATCCGAATACAAGAATGCCGAAGAATTGCTCTTTGATATTTTAAAACGAAACGGAAAATATCTAATAGCAAAGACTATTTTAGGTCTTTGTTATTATCGACAGCAGAAATTTGTTGATGCCAAAAAACAGTGGCAGGAAGTTTTGGAAATTGATCCAGTTAATATCAAGGCGAAATCGTATTTAAATATGTTGAAGGAGAAAATAAAATGACAAAAAGAATGAAGAGGTTAGAACTAAAGCAGTTTGGAAAAAGGTTGATTGAGGAAAGGAAAAAACTTCTAAAAGAACTAGAGTACGAAGGTGAGCAAATAGCAAAAACACAGGTTGAAACGTCTGGTGATCTTTCTGCCTATTCCAATCATATGGCAGATCAGGGTACTGAGACAGAAAGGCGGGAAGTAACTTCTCAAATTCTTTCATCGCGCAGTGAAGCACTTTCTGAGATAGATCTGGCTTTGCGAAAAATCAATCAAGATAAGTATGGATTTTGCGAAAATTGTAATAAAGCAATAGGTAAAAGACGACTAAAGTTTTTACCTCAGGCAAGATTGTGTATTAAATGCTCCAAGGAATTGAAGAGATAACTGTACAGTAACCATCATTTAATTCAATGATTTTCAAAAGGCATATAAAACTTCTTGTAATATTTATTATAGGAACGTTTTTAATTGATCAAATCTCAAAGATATTAATAGTAAATTTCTTAACACCACTTGATCCTCCTGTTGTGAATGTAATAAGTTCCTTGTTGCGTTTTAAACTTACATATAACCCCTATGGTGTTTTCAGTATTTCACTCGGACCAAATATTTTGTACTATATTTTTTC
Source organism: Candidatus Stahliibacteriota bacterium (assembly GCA_004376785.1). Classification (GTDB taxonomy): domain Bacteria; phylum Hydrothermota; class Tepidihabitantia; order SM23-42; family SM23-42; genus SOIY01. The sequence goes on from SOIY01000336.1 coordinate 10,884, forward strand.
GATTATTGGTATCTTCATTTTGATTTATATCGGTTTATCGCTGAAGGATAAAACAAGCGTAGTAGTATTCGGTATTATTATTGGTGGAGCACTTGGCAACATTTTTGACCGTCTAAGGTTAGATTATGTAATAGATTTTATAGATATGGGAATAGGTAATTTACGTTGGTTTACGTATAATTTTGCAGACGCATGTATTACGGTAGGAGCAATATTTCTCCTCATGCGAGGACTATTTAGCAAGAAGAAGAAAGACACGGAAACGACATAAAATTTTGTATAAAATTCACATTCCAAGCAGCTTTTTATATATTATCCTACGGTTCAATATAGACTTCACATAATTTCTTGTCTCATTGTAGGGAATTAACTCGATAAATTCGTCAATCTCGTAATTGGGATCTTGTTTTATCCATTTTTTCGCACGCACTGGCCCGGCATTGTACCCGGCCAGGGATAATGGTACGGAATTGAAATCATTTAATAGTTTTGAAAAATAATAACAGCCAAATCTAATAGATACTTTTGGATCGTCAAGTGAATAGGATTGAACATCTAAGTCGCTCGCAATGGTTTTTGCCGTTGGTGGTATGATTTGCATTAATCCTTTTGCATTGGCTGGAGATAATGCCTCTGGGTCGAACAGACTTTCCTGCCAGATCATTGCGAGACATAAACTCAATTCAATCTGCTGGTCTGTAATACTAAATGCATAGCGTATCGGATACATCAATTTAAATAAATCAATGGGCATTTTCTCTATGCTATTTTTCTTTGCTAACTTTTTTAATCTTAAGCCATAGATGATGGATTGTCTATCTGCGCCATACTGTGCACAGAGTTTGCTCAGGTAGAGAAGGTCTTGAGGACTCTTATCCTCAATTATGCCCAGTTCTTTTATTGCGTAATCTACTTCATTTAAGTTAAAATATCTTATTGCGTTTTTAAGATGCAATGAATCATCATGACCGAATGAAATCAAACTGTCTCCCAATTGTCTTACCCAAATCTCCAGGGAAGTGGCATCAAAAACAATTTGTTCATTGTTTCTGACAAGTGTATAATATGATAGAGGGTATGTGCTCAAAAGATAATCCTTTAGGCCTTCAGTCGGTTTACCCAATCTCTCTCCAATTCTTGTTCGCCAGTAAACAAACTCAGGTTCATTACTTGCCATTAAGATTGTATCTGCTTTATTTAATTTACCAACCCGAAATAATTGCATTGCTGCTCTAAACTTTGTATTCTTTTCGTTAATCTTTAAGAATGTTTCCACTGCTTTTAAAGTATCACCAATATCTTCCAGCAGAAATGCCTTACGTTTATACCCGCGTTTTGCGTATTTTGAATCTTTGTAGAATGTATATAATGAGTCATACACTACTATTGCCCTGCTGAATAAATTTAGATTTTCATAAATCCTTCCGCGGTAATAGTATGCTGCTGACCAATTGCTGCGTGAAAAATATTTCAGGGATTCAGAATAATTCTTTTTGCTATAGTAGATTCTACCCATATAGTAATTAACCGCATTATCAGAAGTCGATTTTTTGAAGTGTTTGATAGCATTGCTGTAATCACCATGGTAATAATACACCTTACCGAGTGATTTGCGGTCTGATTTGGTTTTTGGTTTTATCAAGTGCAAGGAATAGTATGCACCTTCAGACTCTGGATATTTTTTTACTAACTTCCACGCGGTCTTTTTTATATTTTTTTTATCTTTTCTGCTTTCATATATCTTAAGCAATATATATTCTTTTAAATGCGGTTCTTTTAATTTTTTAACCTCTTTTTGGACCATGCTGAAATCTTCAAAATTTAGAAAAATATTAAATAAGAGCTCTTGATAATTTGAATAGAGATAAGTACTGACTGTATCAATGGTTATCAACATCTCCAGGGCGTTTTCAAAATCATTCAAATTTTGGTAGACTTTTGCCAAATATATTACTCTATAATCTTCTGGCTGTGCGGGCTTTGATAAAAATTCTATTGCCTGAGTATATTCATTGAGATGGTAATAGGCGATTCCTTTTAACAAATCATCTGTGGTTCTTTCGACAAGCATATCCCATCTTTTTGTTTTTAGTAAGATGATATTGGTTTCATACTGGGTTAAATCTACTGACCAGTTAATACTATCCAACAAAGCTGCAGCACGTTCGTGTTCACGTTGATCAATATAGATTTTGGTTAGGATTTTAGACCGCTCATACATATATTTCATGTTTGTTACAGAATCATTCAACAAATTATATGCATAAATGGGATTATTTTTGTAATTGCGCAGTGCCTCTTTTAAAAAATCAGGTTCAGATACCTTGTTTAATCCGGGTCTTGGACATGAGATGATTAGGAATATTACAAAAAATATCCGCTTCATATATTACATTTTAGTCAGAAATAAAAATTCGTCAAGAGGGGATTAAATGCAGTATCGTTCGCCTAAGGCGAACTCGCCCCGTTAAATAATATTTTAGTGAACAAATAATTTTATCTCTATGCATGTATTTAACGGGGCGAGCGTAGCGATACTGCCTGTATATCGTTAGTATTCGAACAGTTCTTTCTCGTTAAAGAAAAATTTTATCTCTCTTTCCGGATCTTCATCTGGTGCAGAGGCGTGAACAACATTCTCGCCTACAGACGTTCCATAGAGATTTCTGACAGTACCCTGACCTGCTTTTTTGGGATCTGTAGCACCAACGACTTCGCGTAGTTTCTTGGGTCCTTCAGGATGTTCGAGACAGCAGGCAACAATCGGACCGGATGATATAAAGTCGACAAGCCAGTCATAAAAATCTTTTCCTTTATGGATTGCGTAGAATTTTCCACCCTGTTCTCTGGTGAGCCATACCATTTTCATGCCAGGCATTTTAAATCCGGCATCAAGGATTTGTTTCAAAATATTGCCGATCAAATTTCTCTTCACGGCATCGGGTTTAATGATTAATAATGTTCTATTCATGGTTGTGAGTATATATAAATTTAAAAATTTGTCAACCGATACACAGCAAGAAATTGAATACCTTAGACGATAATGGTTTGCAATTAATCGTTACAAACCTCAAGGAATATTTCAACTTACTTAGTCTCATTGGCGGACACGCATAGGTAGACCAAAAAAACTGCTACTAATAAGATAAACTCACTTCATTTTGAGTTCTCTTGTAAATGATTTGACAAACAAGGATATTTCATTATAATGATACATGCTCA
>SOIY01000236.1 GCA_004376785.1 Candidatus Stahliibacteriota bacterium
ATGGTAAAGACTCTGCTGGCAATGCATTAGCACCCGGGGTGTACTTTATATCAGAGAAAAATAGCGATATACGGGTGAAGGTGGTGAAACTGGATTAAATGTAACAATCTGGATTTTCCAAAAATGAATCCCGCTCTTTTACAAAAGGGCTGGATGAATTGGGCAACTACATTAAAATAACAATAAACTAAAAAGGGCACTGATAAAACCAGTGCCCCTTTTTTAATTAAAATACCATAATCAAATTTTTATAATCTTTTTGGTAATGATTTTCTTGTTGATATTTACCCTTAAGATATAAACACCTTTAGGCAGATTCTCACCAGTTTTGTTATTCAATTGCAATTTGATTTTGTTGTTTCCTGCTTTGAATTCTCTTTTTATATTATTAACTTTTCTACCTGCACAATTGTAAAGGTCAATCTGGACATCTGTACTTTGTTCAAGAAACATATGAAGGTTTATATGGGTCAATCCAGGATTGCCTGAAATGGTCAGCATTGAGTTTGGAATTGTGTTGGATTCAGTTTCTGCAATCCACATATTATGACCAGTGGGTTTTAAAAATGGATCAGCAAGCAGGACCATCCCATAGTGCCAGCAGAGTTCATCAAAGGTTACGCCGTAGTCAGTAATATGGGTAAACCAATCCTTAAATGCTTCACCCAGTGTTTTGTTTTGTCCAAGGGGTTGGTAAAAATAATAGAAATCGAGCATACTGCCGGTCTTGGTTGAACCGACTGACCCCAATCCATAATTCTGGTTGAAGATTGCACGACTTCCTCCACAATTACCAGCTGTTGTATACCGCGAAAATGAACATGCAAAGAAATTGTAAAAATTTGTTGGAGGGTCTTGATTTATATATTCATACGAGTAATAATTATCATGATTAGAACCACTATTATAGGTAAACTGATGTCCACCTGGCCAGGAGTGTGCAAATACAGAGACCCATGCCTGGGTTGTATCGAGCTTTGTCCGATACACAGATGCCCTGGTCGTTTCTGGATCCCAATAATTCATTGTATCAGGATAGAGTAATGATATATCATATGCCCATTGTCCAGCCCAGGGTATCCAATCATCATCAACAAACACGAGTGCACGTTGCGTTAAAAATAGTGTATCATGACGATATGCATTATTTTTACGAAAATAATTTTCAAGTAAAAGGGTATCATCACCAATTCCTGATGGGACAAGTCTCCCAACATAGATTTCAGGTTCGATAGTACCAGTATGGCCATCATATTTTCCATTACCAGTATTCATCGTATCAAGCCAGGTGCCGTCTAAATCCATATAAAAGAGGTCACACGGAAAATCTGCATAACCATATTGATTAAAATCATCTGCAATTTCAAACCATGCTGTAGGTATGTCACCTACAAGTAAAACACCTTCGATGTTATTTGTGTCATAAAGATCCTTAATAAATTGACGAAATGTATCTGGATTTCCACCAGAGGTTTGATAACTAAGAACATCGTATCCCTCAGACTGCAGGTTGGTTGCTAATTGATCTATTTCGTTTGTTAGAGCACTTGCAATGTTTTGTTCAGTGAAAATTGCTATTGTTCCTGCTCTGCCATCACTGTGCATAGTCTTGTTCAGAATGCAAGAAAAATCATTGTAAGGATGCTGCTCTATCCATTCCTCATATGATTCTGGTCTGGAGCCTGGAGGCCCTGCCCATTTTAATAATGGAACTTCATCCTGTTCAGCACTGAATAAAAATACTGTTAAAACAAACATCAAACCATGTTTTTTCATATTTTATCTCCTTCTTGTTAAAGATTATAGTTGTTATCAGGACTAAGTCAAGACCTCGATGAACTAAGTTCCAAATTCCAAGCACCAAATTACAAATAAAATCCAAATACCAAATCCATCCATCCCATCTTACGATAGGTATGAAAAAAATTAACAAAAGCAATGAACTTTAGGTTTTTTTCGTCTAAATAGATGTGGCCAAGTTTCTGTAATTGCATCTTGATATTTCTTCTATATTCAATATAATTTCAATAACATATGAAAAAGCATTTATTAATTAATACAGCATTCTTTTTGTCAGTCCCATTAAATTTTTTATTCTCTAATATTACTTACGAGGTTCCAGTAGGGGATATCGAGTATAATATAGTAACAACAAAAGGTTTTGATCGTATAATGATTGCTGGTTCCTTTTCGACATTTGAGCCAGGATGTCCTGAACTGCCTGCGATCACTTATAATTATCTCTTACCACAAAACAAGAAATTAAAAAATATTGAAATTCTGGTTGAAGAATGGCAGGAAATTCCCGGTAATTTCTATATTTATCCAAAACAAAAGGAAATGATTATATTTGAAGATTATAAATTTACTGAGCCAGATCAGGAAATTTATACTTCAAATAGGTCATTCCCGGAAGATCTTCTTGTTTGCTCGAATTCTGGTAATATAAGGGGTTATCATATTGGACAGTTCGGCATTGTTCCATTTAAATATTTTCCAAAGGCAGGACAGCTTTACATATTAAAAAAATTGGTGATCAGGATTGAAACAAGAAATAGTGAGGTTTGTATATTTCCTAAGCGTCAAACCAGTCTTGCCAAAAGTGTGGTTGACAGAATACTTTCATATATGGTTGTTAATAAATCATCGATAAATGATGTGGATATAAAACCTCCTTTTTATATCGAAGATAATCTCAAAGATTTGGAACCTACTGATTTACCATCCCTTCTTGGTGCGCCGATAGATTTACTCATTATCACAACACATTCACAGTTTAATGGATACAGTGATTTTTCGCGTTTTAAAAAGGTTTTGGGTTACAATACCGTAGTAAAAACATTATCCTGGATTAGACAGCATTATCAGGGTATTGATGATGCTGAACGGATAAGAAATTTCATAAAAGATGCAGTAGAAAACTGGGGTGTGATTTATGTTTTAATGGGCGGAGATGTTCCAGATATACCTACAAGATGGATCTGGATGACTCCATTGTTTGATTATTGGCCCGTCCACACTATAACAGATCTATACTTTTCTGACCTCGATGGTAATTGGAATTTTGATGGCGATGAAAAGTTTGGTGAGGTTGAAGATTCCTTAGATTTTTATCCTGATGTCTTTGTTGGACGTTTGCCAACAAACTATAATTATGAGATTTGTGATTATATTGATAAAATTAACTCGTACTTACACCCGATAAATACAGATATTCAGATCAAAGCGCTATTTTTTACTTCAGATTTTGATATGCCGGGCGATGCATATGCAATGGGGCAAAGGTTGGCTGACCATCTTCCACCCTGGTTTATCACAAGTTTTCTAAATGAAAGACCACCTGGGGAGCTGAAGGATTCCATTAATTCTGGATTTGGTTTAATAACTGGATTGGGGCATGGCGATGTAAATTTAATAAGGGTTCGCAATAGCCCAAGAGAGAATGTAACCAATTTCTTTTTTGATTCCTTGGTCAATATGGATAACTATGCAATGATGTTTGTGATCACATGTTATACAAATACATTCCAATCAGATTGTCTTAGTAAACATTGGATATTAAACCCTTATGGTGGTGGAATTGGTTATATTGGACCAACACATTTTAGCGAAGCATATCTTCATGAGGAATATACTAATAGACAGTTTGATTCACTTTTTAGTTTTCCTTTATCTGCAGTTTTAGCAAAGTCAAAAATTCCTTTTATTTCAGCATCCCAATTGGATAATCCGTACCGATTATACCAATTTACTCTTGCACTCTTGGGTGATCCGACATTAACTTTATGGGATAGTATACCATTAAATTATAATACAATAGATATTACACCAGATACACTTCATGTAGGTTTTGATACGGTAACCATCAATGTAGATCCCTCAGTGCCTTTTAAGGTTGTCTTTTTTAAAGAGGATGAGATCTTTAAATGGGATTCTGCAGGTTCGGGTGTATTACAGAGTTGTATGCTGACCGAATCCCCGGGTTATTTAAAGTATACAGTGATGAGTGATGGTTATATTTCTTATACAGACTCTATTTTGGTTATGCCTGGTGATCCTTATCTTGTTTATGATGGTCATACGATTTTGGATACAATGCAAAATGGGAATGGTGTTATAAACCCGGGTGAAGATATTTATTTGTATTTAGCACTAAAAAACAATGGTGGTTTAGTGGCTAGTGGGGTTCGTGCGCAAATCTTCTGTTCGGATAGTTTACTTACAATGATAAAGGATGCAGCATTATTTGCAGATATTGTTCCTGGAGAGAGTGGCGAGAATCTTACGCCATTCTATTTTCAAATTTCGGATTTTATGCCTGACGAGTATTCATTTAATTTTGAGGTTATTATAAATTATTCTGCAGTACAGAGTAATGACAGTTTTCAGGTAATAGGTTCAGCACCTGTGCTTGTTCATTTCACCCAGAAGTTTGATATTTCCGATGATACTGTTAGTATTTTACCATATTTAGCGAATAATGGCAATGCTTTTGCAGATTCAGTTTATGGATTGATCAGTTCATATTCAGATACAGTTATAGTGATTGATGGTATAGTAGATTTCCCACTTATTGCTGCTGATTCAATAATTTCTTCTGATCCCGATTCGTTTAGGATTTATCTCAATTATCCGGGTTCTCAAGTTAGATTTAATTTCAAAGTATATAATCGGGGATTATGTGTTTTAGATCGCGAGGTTGTATTAGATACGCCTGTTGCACCCGGTTCCCTATGGATATATGGTATGGAGAATGCCATTGCGCTTGAATGGTCTACGGTTTCTGGCGCAGTGGGTTATCGTGCGTATCGTGCATTAGATTATGAAGGTACTTATACTTTTTTAAACAACCATTTAGAACCTACATGTCATTTAGACGATTATGATGTACAACCTGAACAGGATTATTATTATTATGTAGAGGCAGTTGATTCGTCGATGAATCAAGGTGAATCATCAGATACAGTATGTGGTAGGATGAATCCCATGCTTGCGCCGGGCTGGCCTCAAACAGTCTATGATTATCTGTTTTCTTCACCGAATTTTGGTGATATTGATCCTTCCTATCCTGGCCTTGAGATTGTGGTTTGCGGAAAAGAAGGTAATATCTATGCTTGGCATTATGATGGAACTCCAGTGGTTGGTGATGGTCGAATATTTAATATTTCTCCTGCTGAAGTCTGGACATCTCCGGCAATTGGTGATGTAAATAGGGATGGCTCAGTCGACATCGTCTTCGGGGTTAGAAGAACAACGGATAATCTATATGTAATAAGTTATGATCCGATAACAGGTCAGGCTACAGCACTTTCTGGTTGGCCAAAATCTATTTCAAACATAATTGGTTCTCCTGTTCTTGCTGATATTGATGATGATGGTTATCTGGAAATATTTATTTGGACACTAAATGCAGATATATATGTATTTCACCACGACGGCACTGGGGTTTATTCAGCAGATGGTCTATTAAAGAATCTTCCTGGTATTGCCTTTGGTACGTTGGCAATTGGTGATATAAATTGCGATGGCGATTTAGAGATTGTTTGTTGCGGAGGGAGTAGTTCAGATTCTTTATTCGCCTGGGATAGATATGGCAATTATCTTGCTGGATTTCCTGTATATATACAACCCAGGGGACTTAGGTATTCAACTGTATTGGGAAATATTCTGGGTGATGAAAATCTTGAAATCTGTTTCTATGCAGACTCGACAAATATGGTTTATTTGGTGGACGCAAACGGAAATATTCAGTGGTCACGCGATTTATCTAGTCTGGCTGATGTTGAAGGAAGTCCCATAATTGCAGATGTAAATGATGATGGATACCCAGAAATTATCTGTGGTTACAAATTAGGTTTTACCATTCTTGATTCATTGGGTAATACTCTTTCTGGTTTTCCAGATATAACTCACAATGCAAAATTGCCGGTTGTTGTTAATGTGGAGAATAACAACGACGTAGAAATAGTGGTTGGTTCATCAAACAGGACGCTTTATGCATATAAAAGTAACGGCACACAGGCACCTGGATTTCCCATCCAATTTGGTAATGCAATAGACGCCTCGCCTGCAGTATACGATATTGATTTCGATGGAACATTGGAACTTATGGTTGGCAGTTTCGATTTCAAATTTTACGTTTTTGATTTAAATACAACCTGCTGGAAATGGCCAAAATTCCGATATGACCCATATAATTCCGGGACCTACAGGTCAGGGTATTACCCTGGGATTACCAACACTAATAAAGGAGCTACGATTATCAGTTTTGGACTAAAAATAAAGCCCAGTATTTTTTCAATGAAAACAGTAATTGAATTTAGCATAGGGCATCCCGATAGGACAACACGTTCATCCTACGGGACAGGTAGGGCAGAGGGCATAGAGTTGAAGATTTATGATGTCAGTGGTAGATTGATTAGACAATTTGACTATTCGACTATAGGACTATCCAACCAAGTTACTTGGTGTGGTGATGATGATCTTGGCCGTAAACTTTCTAATGGAGTTTACTTCATCAGGTTTGAGACTGACAAAGAAGCAATAGTTAAAAAAGTGGTGAAAATTCATTAAGAAAAGATCAGGTTTAATTTTATTTTTTCTCTTAATCATAGGTTGCGTTGTACGGTTCTGGGGGATAAATTTTGGTTTACCACATATAGATTGCCGTCCTGATGAGCTTGCGGTTGTGAATATCGCATTGAAATTCGGGTCAGGAGATTTGAACCCCCATTTTTTTTGCTATCCGACATTTTATCTGTACCTTATTTCATTTTTCTATGCTGTTTATTTCCTGTTAGGCAGAATTACTGGTAAATATGCACTTTTGCAAGATTTTGTGACTGAGGCTGTTATAAATCGCACCAATTTCTTTTTAATAGATAGGTATATCTCAGCTTTCTCTGGTGTAGCAACAATCTTTGTGGTGTATAAATTGACTAAATACCTGTTTGATGAAGATACCGCTTTAGTCTCGTCATTTCTCATCAGCCTAACTTATCTACATGTCAGGGATTCCCACTTCGGTGTTACTGATGTTTTTATGACATTCTTAGTCATGTGTTCGATTTTTTATATTATAAAGTGTTACAAAGATAGTAATATAAAAAATTATATATTTGCTGGTATATTTGGTGGATTGGCAATGTCGACAAAATATAACGGATTGTTAGTCATTATACCAATTTTTATTGTCCACTATTTTAATATTTTCAATGAAAAATTGAGGTTTGTAAAATTATTTTTGGACAAAAGAATCTTATTTTTTATTGGTGTTTTTGTGATTGCTTTTTTGTTTGGAACACCATTTGCATTGCTTGATTATAATAAATTTATTAGTGATGTCTTGTATGAGATGAGACACTTACAAATCGGGCACGGTATTAATCTTGGAATTGGATGGTGGTATCATTTGAGATTTTCTCTATTTTCAGGTTTAGGATGGAGTTTATTCTTCTTCTCGTTGATAGGTATTTTCGTTTTAATAAAAAAAGATATAAGAAAGGCATTGATCTTGGGTTCTTTCCCACTTTGTTATTATATCTTGATGGGTAAAGGATACTCAGTTTTTGTGAGATACGTTATTCTTCTTATTCCCTTTCTATGTATAACTGCAGGTTTATTTATAACCACTATTAGTGTAAAAATTTTAGGTAAATATAAGAAATATAAGCCTTTGCTCATTGGATTTTTAGCAATTTTTGCTATTTTACCGTCTGTAAATAGTATAATCAACTTTGATAGACTTTTAACCAAGCAGGATAACCGTTTAATTGTGGCAGAATGGATAAACGAACATATTCCCAAAGGCAGTTCAATCTGTCAGACAGGTTCAATGGGTTGGGATAAGGTACAGCTTTATCCAACATTAAAATCATTAGAATATAAATATGAAAAATATGTTGAGAAGAATGAAAAGTCGAAAATTATTGAAACAATGACAATACTAAATTATTTAAAAAGAAATGATATTGAAGGGTATAGATTATTTGTGTATGACGAGGAGACCGATAAGTTCAAATTTGATGGAGAAGAAGTTAATTTCTTACCACAATTTATCATTGCACCAAGTTACCCTCTGTATATTTATAGCAACATACCAGAAAATATAAGGGGGATATTAGACTCATCATATCAATTAAAGAAATCATTTAAAGTGATTGATGAGGATGATCAAGAAAATCAATTTGACCAACAGGATGCCTTTTATGTTCCTTTTACAGGTTTTAAAAGTGTAGAAAGACCAGGACCTAATTATTATATTTATGAAAAAATTGGAGAAGCCAATTAGAAGCAACTTGGTAAAATGGTGTTCCTTAGCTATTGAGATTTCACTCATACTCCCTGTAAATTACAGTAACTCTGCGATCAAAGCCTAAATTCCAAAAATCGTTAATCATCTTATCAAGCTTTTTTGTTTCGAATAAATATACATTATAGATCTGTTTCATATCTCTTTGAGGATTGTAGATATCTTTGTAGTATACTGGAGCATCTATGAATTCAATACTTCTTAATAGAATGCCGCGATTACATAACGCTGAATTTATTTGTTCAATAGAATCAAGTACTGTTGCCTGTATTAATAATATTTTTTCTTCAGTTAAAAGTTCATTGTTATCACGGTATATTATTTTTTTTCTTTTCATGAAAACAGGAAGTTTTTTGCCAATATTTAACCAGGCATGGCCTGAAGGAACTACTATTGAGCCATCAATATAGAAATCGATATTTGGTGGTACTACTGTATAAATATATTTTATATCTTGTTGTCTGGCGTAGTGATTTACGAACTCTCCAATTTTTTTAGGCACGTCGCTTTTATAAATTAATGTCTTTGCACTTAGTGCTAATGATATCAAGATTGCAGCTGTAACAATATAAGGTTTATATTTTTTTGTTTGATTGACAAATCTAGAAGCTATTATTGAGAGAAGTGGTATCAATGGATAGGCTAATCTGAAATATGGGTGGTAGAAGCCGAGAATTAAAATGAATATAGCTGATAGGATTAAGAGGTAGATATCCCATTTTTTGATATTCCTAACATTGAAAATTATGTATAGAATAGAAAAAAGAAATGGTATTGGTGCGAATATTAAAATGTAGAAGAGAAATTTTAGGTGATTGATGCCTAAGAGACTAACGTGTCGTGCACTGATTTCCGATATTTGAACAAATCTAATGAATAAATAGGTGTAGGGTAAGAAGAGCAGAATTGGAATCAGAATTGATAATCCAAACCATTTTTTGTTTATATTTTTTCGGCATAATAATCCGATTGCAAAAAACATTACAAGAAGAGGAAATGCTGAATATTTTGTGTATAAAGCAAGGGCTGTAAATAATCCCGCTAACAGAAAGTGTTTTGTTTTATTAGAGTTTATTCCTTTAACAAAGAATAGAAGTGAAGCAATAAAAAAACAGAGAAAAGTTGCATCGCTCAATCCTGACCTTGAAAAAAAGAGAAAGTATTCTGTTGTAACAAATAATATAATACTATAGATACCTTCTTTTTGCGAAAACAAAGTTTTGGCAAGATGGTAAATAAGATAAATCGTAATACAAGATAATATCAGTGATAATAGCGGCAAAATTTTTGCGTTAATCTGTAATATACTGAAGAGAATCGCTATTAAAAATTGGAAAAGGGGAGGTGTTTGGAAATTAAAGGGCTTACCCTGTGAGCCAATAGTTGTTAACCACTGCCCTTGTAACGCAAATACACCTTCGTCCCAGTCTCTGAGAGCAAAACTTTTTAAACCTAAAACACTTAAAAAAACAAATAGAATTACGATGAAATGGACAAAGTATTTTTCTTTAATTATTTTTTTCGCCAGTATAGAATCCTTCCACAATTGGGACACGTAGTAATTTCTTTACTTTTTGTTAATAATTGAGTTGGAAGTTTTTGGAAGCATCCGAAACAGAAATCATTTTCAACAGGTGCAATAGCCTGACGGTATCTTTCTTTCAACCGTTCATAAACATCAGCGATATCTGCGGGAAGTTTATTGAGCAATTCGCTTCTCGCTTTTATCAAGGACTGATGTTCTTCATCTTTGATCTTAAAACCGATTTCTTTATATGCTGGTTCATTCATATCATTTAATAAATTATCAAGATCAAAGAGTATTTTTAGATGCATTTCTATAATATCTAATGACATACTATTTCTTCTTTCTCAAATCTTTTTCGATTTGATCTATTAATGCAATAAATTCTTCTTGTGTCTGCGGTTTTTGAATCACCTTCTTTTTTGTCATTTCTTTAGCGATTTGAACAATTTTGCCTAAGGTTATAAGATACTGATTACCGGGATCCTGAGGTGGTGCAATGATGAGGAAAATTAAGGATACTGGTTTTTTATCTATTGCATTGAAACTTATAGGTTTGGTTGTTCTACCGACCGCTATTTCTAATTTATCGACTGCTAAAGAACGACAATGTGGAATTGCTATTCCTTTACCTATTCCGGTTGACCCTAATTCTTCTCTTTTCTGTAACGTTGATACGATAAGTTCAGCATCCTTACCTTTTTTCAACGAATATACCAGATCTTCTATTACTTTATTTTTCTTACCTGGTTTAAGAGAAAGATTTATTCTTTCCTTTAATAATAGACTTGCAAGATTCATTAAACCTCCTTTAATGCAAGCTCCAAGTTCCAATGACCAAGAGCCAAGAATTAGATTTATTTTTGGAGCTTGGAATTTGGTTCTTGGAACTTTTCAATTACATTCTTTCCGGGCATGATACGCCCAAAAGTTCAAGTCCACTTTTTATTGTTTCTGCAGTTCTGTTAATCAACGCGAGCCGGGCTCGTGTAAGTTCCTCATCTTCACTTATTACCCTTAGTTTTTGATAGAAGTAGTGGAACGTACGTGCCAGCTCGATAAGATAATAGGTAAGTATGTATGGTTCATAATTTCTTGCAGCATCTTCCAGCACTTCAGTGAATCTGAGAATTATTTTAACAAGAGTAATTTCCTCCTTTTTCTTTATAATATCTTTTGCAAAACTATTGTTGTACTCAATACCCTTTTCCTGAGCTTTCCTTATGATACTTTTTATTCGTGCGTGAGCATATTGAACATAGTAGACAGGATTTTCATCTGACTGCTTTAACGCAAGATCAAGATCAAAATCCAGGTGCTGGGAATTCGACCTCATCAGCAGGAAAAATCTGACCACGTCTTTTGGAATTTGTCTTAGTAATTCTCTCAGTGTTTTTATTGCTCCTGCCCGCTTGCTCATCTTTATCAGTTTTCCTGCTTTCTTTAAATGTACCTGCTGGACAATCAGTACTTCAAGCGTGTCACGAGGATACCCTATTGCTATTATACCGCATTGCAAACTTTTTATCTGAGCTTGATGGTCTGGTCCCCATATGTTGATAAGCCGATCATGTTGTCTCTTCATTTTATCAAAATGATATGCAATATCAAGTAGCAGATAAGTGTGGCGTTTGTCAGACGTAATGATTACACGATCTTCCTTATCACCTAATTCCGTTGTTCTGAGCCAGACAGCACCGTCTTTCACATATGTCAGGTTTTTTTCTTGAAATAAAGCAAGCACATCGTCAACATAGCCCTTTTCGTAAATGGATGACTCCCGAATCCAGTTGTTGAATTCAACGCCAAATTCCTGTAGTATTCGTTTATGTCCTTCTATGAAATAGTCAATTGCATACTCTCTGATTTTTTCAATGTCCTCGATGCCTTTTTCTCTAACTTCCTTGGCTAAATCTATTATGTATTCACCGTGATAGCCACCATCTGGTATCTCTGCCGTTTTACCATTCAGTTCACCAATTCTTTGTCTGACGCTTTCGGCAAGAAGGGATGATTGTCTTCCCCTGTCATTAATATAGTACTCAGAAACTGCTTCGTATCCAGTTCGGTTCAGTAATTTCACAAGCGATTCACCAACTGCAGCAGCACGTGCACTTGCAATGTTGATTGGTCCAGTCGGGTTTGCGCTAACAAATTCAATCATAATCTTTTGCCCTTTTCCAATATTGATTGTTTCTGGTTCACTAAATAGCTTTTTGAGTAGGTAGTCATTACTGATTGTGAAATTAATGAATGCTGGTTTGTGTACAGAAATGCTTTCTATCATAGGATGATGGATTTGTGAAGCAATTTCCTGTGCTGTTTCATATGGCTTCATTTTTTTCTGAGCAGCGATTTTGAATGCGATATTTGTTGAATAATCCCCTTGTTTTTCTCTTGGTACATAGTCAATTATAATATTTTCTTCAGGAAAAAGCTTTTTCAGAATATCTTTGAGTTGTTGTCTAATCACTGTCGTAATCCACCTGCGGAGTATCTCCCCATAGTCTTTCCAGACCGTAGAATTCCCTTGTTTCTTCTGAGAATATATGAACAATTACATCAATGAAATCTAATAGAACCCATTTTCCCTCTTCAAAACCTTCAATATGTTCGGGTTTTTCATATTCGATTAAATCATCGGCTATTGTTCGGTTGTGAATATCAGAGAGACCATTTGCAATAACGAAATAATCAGTAATTGGTGATACGCCTTGTAAGTCAAAAACAATAATTTCAAACCCTTTTTTCTCATCAATTCGCTTTGCAAGATTTATACTAAGTTGCTTTGCGCTTATAACTTTGGGAGATTTTCGTTTAGAATTCTTTTTCGACATCCGGAAAAATTTTATTATAATCTTTTCCAATAATTAAAGTAATCTCTAAATAGAGAGCGGCATCGATATCTTTTCCGATATTCTTACACCCGATTCTTTTTGCAAAATATTTGGCATTTTTCATATTTTCATCAGTACGTTCAATTACTACAGTTTCTTCGAAGTCCTGTTTGTCAGTATCCCCAATTTTTACAATGTTAAATCCTTCCTTTCTTAGCAAATTTGTCACCCTTATGGCTAATCTATTTACACCACAGCCATTGAGAACTTCGACTCTGATGTTGCTATTTTTCTTATAGATTTCTTGAGGGTCATCTTTAGTTAACATTATAATCATTGAAATAAGAAAAGCAGCTAAAACAAATATTAATACATAGATAACAACCTTTCCTGTATGTTGTTTTTTGGACATTACGCCCGTCATCTCAAGCATCCTGTATATGTCTTAATTTTTTACCCTGTTGAACAGGGAATATCCTACTAAATTTATTACTTTTAGCGATCCCTTCTGCATTTAATAGATCTGATTTTGAGTTAATACCCATTATCTCTTTTTCATTAGTAATTTTTAGAGCAACAACCCTTTTTCTATTTTTGAGCATTTCTCTGACAACACCTGTTAGATAATATTCTCCCTGGCGATTTTGTGTGTTAATTTTGTTTAATGCCGACAGTATAAGCGTTTTCTTACCATAATACACGCCTGCATTTATTTCCTTAATTTTTTGTTCCTCAATTGTTACATCAGCCTGTTCAACTATTCCCAATACATTCTTATTTTCGTCTCTTATGATCCTTCCATATCCAAATGGATTTTTGACCTGACATGTAAGGAATGTCAAATCAGCCTTCGCTTTATCATGGTAATTTAAAAGTTTTAGAATAGTATCTTTTTGCAAAAAGGGAACATCGCCGCATAAAATTAGTATATTATTATTAGCCGAAATTTCGATACCTTTTTTAGACGCATCACCAGTACCGCGAGGAATAGATTGAACCGCAAATTTTGACCTATTGCCAATTACCCTTTTTATCTCTTTAGCATTTTTTCCTACAATTATGATTATTTCGTCGCTTTTAATATTCTCAGCCAGCTCAACAACAAATAAGATGATTGGTTTCCCTGAAATTTTGTGTAATACTTTTGGTGTTTTTGAATGCATACGCTTACCTTTGCCTGCAGCTAATATTATTGTGCTTATTTTTTCATTTAAAATAGATTGTTTTTCTGTGGGCACGGTTAAATATAATCAAATATCAAAATTTGTCAAGATAAAATAAA
>SOIY01000174.1 GCA_004376785.1 Candidatus Stahliibacteriota bacterium
CTCTCTTCCAATCCCCTTGGGATTAAAACTGTTCCCGCTCGTAAGAGCCATAACCGTTGCGAAGCAACCAATACCGCTCTATTAGAGCCACTTCTATACGGAATGATACTCATGAAGTGGTCGAATGGTAAGTGAAGATTGTTGTGCAAACTTGATCGCCTCAATTTCAGCTTTTGCTGAAGTTAATGCAGTGATGAATGGTATATTTAATTCAACTGCAAGGCGCCTCATTGCATAACCGTCGCGTTTAGCGCGATATGTCATGGTTGGCGTATTTACTATTAAGTGAATTTTGTGCTGACGCATTAAATCCAGGGCATTGGGTGATTTATGTTCACTAATTCTGTAAACAGTTTTAACATTAATACCGTAATTCCTCAGGAATTCTGCTGTACCTCTTGTTGCTACAATAGTGAATCCGAGATATATAAAATCATTTGCTAATTTTATGATTTTTGGTTTGTCACTATCGCGTACTGTCATATAAACTGTTCCATTCTTGTTAAACTTATTATCACTCAAAATCGCCTTGTAATATGCTGCGCCGAAATTTTTATCGATTGCCATAACTTCACCAGTTGATTTCATCTCAGGTCCCAAAATAGGGTCGACACCAGGTAATTTTAAAAACGGGAACACTGGTCCTTTTATAGATACAAAATCATTCTTAGACAATTTATAGAGTAATCTGCGGGCTTTCAAGGTTTTAATTGATCTTCCAATCATTATTTGTGTGGCACATTTCGCAAAAGGAATACCAATTGTTTTTGAAACATACGGTATAGTCCGTGATGCCCTTGGATTTGCTTCGAGTACATAAGTGTTTCCGTTCTTTATAGCAAATTGAATATTTATTAAACCTTTGATGTTCAGTGCGAGTGCGATCTTTTTAGTAGTTGATTCTATTTTTCTGATTGTTGGAGTATTTAATGTATATGGCGGCATGACAGAATAGGAATCACCGGAATGAACGCCTGCCTGCTCAATATGTTCCATTATACCAGCAATAAATACATCTTTATTGTCGCAGAGTGCATCAACATCTACTTCTACAGCATCAGTGATATATTTGTCTACTAATACAGGATGTTTTTTGGAAACCTGTGCTGCCGCTTTGATATATTGCTCAAGTCCTGTACGTTCATACACAATCTCCATTGCCCGGCCTCCAAGCACATAGCTTGGCCGCACGATTACTGGATAACCAATCCGTTCAGCAACTAATTTTACGTCTTCATATGTATGCCCAGTACCAAAAACAGGATGGCAAATTTTTAAACCTTTGAGCAGATTTGAAAATAATTTGCGGTTTTCTGCACGATGTATATCTTCAGGTTGTGTGCCGAATATTTCAATATCAATTTCTTTATCTCTTACGAGTTGGGTTAAATCCATTGCTAAATTTATTGAAGTTTGGCCTCCAAATTGAAGAATTATTCCCTTGCATTTTTCTTCTTCAATTACATTTAATACATCTTCTAATGTGAGTGATTCAAAATAGAGACGGGTTGATATGTCAAAATCGGTTGATACTGTTTCCGGATTATTGTTCATCATAATGGCTTCATAACCTGCTTCTTTTAATGCCAATGCCGCATGTACACAACAATAATCGAATTCAATACCCTGTCCAATCCGGATCGGACCAGAACCTATGATCAAGATTCGTTTTTTACTTTTTTTTGTCTTCCGTACTGATTTTGTTGTGCAATATGTTGAATAGTAGTATGGAGTGACAGCCTTGAACTCACCGGCACACGTATCCACCATATTAAAACCAGGTTCGATTTTGTTCGTTTTACGTAGTCTTCTTATTTCTTCTGAGGATTTTTCTGTAATGCGTGCAATCTCTTTATCCGGGAACCCCAGGCATTTAGCTTCCATAAGCAGATCTCTATCCAGATACTGTTTTCGTAATTTTTTCTCAATATCAACGAGGTGTGCTATTTTATCAATAAAGAATTTATCGATCATGGTCAATTGAGCTATTTTATTTATAGAGTAACCACGGCGTAATGCTTCAGCAATGCAGAAGAGTAGGCGATCTGTTGGTACCTGTAATTCTTTTATCAACTTATGCTCTATAATTTGTTCAGGCTCAATTCCCTGTTGATCTATTTCTAAGGCTCGTATTGCCTTCATGAGAGCCTCTTCAATGGTACTGCCAATTGCCATTGCTTCGCCTGTTGATTTCATCTGTGTTGTGATATTTCGGTTAACTGTTGGAAATTTATCAAATGGCCAACGTGGTATTTTGGCAACAATGTAGTCAAGAGCTGGTTCAAATGCAGCATATGTCTTTTTTGTTACGGCATTAGGGATTTCGTCCAGAAGCATGCCTACAGCGATTTTTGCACTCACACGGGCAATAGGATACCCCGTCGCTTTGGAAGCGAGTGCAGACGATCGTGAGACACGTGGGTTAACTTCAATGATTCGGTATTCCCACCTCTTGGGGTTCACGGCAAATTGTATGTTACAACCACCACAAATTTTTAAAGACCTTACGATTTTCAAACTAATGCTCCTTAATAGCTGGTTTTCTTTATCAGTTAGAGTTTGTGCTGGTGCAATAACAATACTATCACCAGTATGCACACCCATCGGATTTATATTTTCCATACTGCATATCGTGATGCAATTGTCATTGCTATCGCGCATCACTTCGTATTCGAACTCTTTCCATCCCAATAAATTTTCTTCAATAAGCACCTGGTGAATTGGCGACTGCCTAAGTCCTGTTTCAACTTTCTCCTGCAAGGCACTCCAGGATTCAGCGACACCACTACCAGTACCTCCGAGAGTATACGCTGGTCTTACAAGAACAGGATATTTTAGTTTTTTCATTGCTTCACGGGTTTCGTCAAGATTTTGGCAGACAAAACTATAAGGCATTGGTTCGTGAATAGAAGCCATAAGGTTGCAGAATGATTCACGATTCTCTGCTATTTCAATCGTTTCATAATTAGAACCGAGAAGTTCGACCCTATATTTTTGTAAGATACCTTGTCGGGCACAGTTATAGGCTAAGTTGAGCGCAGTCTGACCTCCAAATCCTGGTAAAAGACCATCGGGTTGTTCTTTTTCAATAATCTTTATTAGGGTTTTTACATCCAGTGGTTCAATATATACAATATCAGCAGTATTTTGGTCAGTCTGGATTGTGGCTGGATTTGAATTGACAATAATGGTTATGTATCCTTCTTCCCTGAGAGAGCGGCTTGCCTGAGAACCGGAAAAATCAAATTCAGCAGCCTGTCCAATAATAATTGGCCCAGAACCTATAATGAGTAATTTTTTCAAATCTTTACGTGCGGGCATAAACAGATTCCATGAACCTTTTGAATAAAAATGATGTATCATAAGGACCAGGAGCGGCTTCAGGATGAAATTGCACAGAAGAGAGAGAAAACTTTTTATGATGAATACCTTCAATCGTATTATCATTAATATTGATCCACTCAACTTCAACATTCTTGTCTTTTTTTGTTTCGAGTGCATAACCATGATTTTGTGATGTGATGTAGATCTTATTTGAAAGTAAATTTTTTACAGCGTGATTTGAACCTCGGTGTCCAAACTTCAATTTATATGTTTTAAATCCGAGAGCAATACCGAGTATCTGATGGCCGAGGCAAATACCGAAGATTGGGTATCTACCGATCAACTTTTTTACGGTTCTGATGGTGGTGGTTACTAATCTATGATGCTCAGGATTTCCTGGTCCATTCGATATCACAATGCCGTCCGGCTTGAATTTTTCTATTGTTTCAATTGTACTATTATATGGAACTTGGATCAATGATGTATATTTTTTAAAATTGTTGAGAATACTTGATTTTACACCACAATCAATCAGGACGATACGTTTTTTGTATTTACTACTATGCATTAATACATTTTTGCAAGAAACCCTGGCGACCAAATTTGTTGTATCAGGATGAGGTGAGCGTTGTATTTTTTTTAGAATGTTTTTGAGATTTAGCTGTTTTGTAGAATGTGAAACAATCATAGCTTTCATTGTACCATATTTTCGTATTCTTAAAACAAGAGCCCGTGTATCGACATCATATATACATGGGATTTTCGATTGTTTGAGAAATTTCTCAAGGCGTACGCCGCGGTAGGAGAAAAAATTTGGTGCCTTTAATACGAGTCCTCTTATCTGAACTGTATTTGATTCAAAGTGTTTCTTAAAAAACCCGTAATTGCCTATTAAAGGATAGGTCATTAAAAGAATTTGACCGGCATATGAAGGATCTGTGAATGCCTCTTCATAACCGGTCATCGAGGTATTAAAGACTATTTCGCCAAAAACACTTCTTCCCGTACCAATATACTTACCTTTTATATATGTTCCATCCTCAAGTACGAGGATTGCTTTTAACATTCTAAAAATAAAGTATACACATAAAATTAGGGATGTCAACAGCCTGAAAAGTGCCTAAA
>SOIY01000038.1 GCA_004376785.1 Candidatus Stahliibacteriota bacterium
ACTACAACTGGGAGGGGGGGAATATTTTTATAAAGGTTTTTTTCTTGAGTTCTTCAATTAATTGTGCAAAGTATTTTTGGAATTCTTGCTGATATAGATACTGGTAGATTTGATCGCGCAATTCCTCATAGGTCAAAGGGCTTTCAGAAATCTTTTCTCTAAGATACATTTGATGCAAACCATAAGGGGTTGAAATCGGTTCGCTCAACTGTCCCTGCTCAAGATTTTTTACAATCTCATCAACCGGAGGTGAAAGCTGATTAATGTAGAATTCACCGAGGTCAATATTAGGATCATCTGAATATATGCTTGCCAGGCTGTCAAAATCAGCACCTTCACTTATCAATTCACAAAGTTTATTCGCAAGTCTCTCTGTTCTTAATGTGTCAGCCCTTGTAACATTAACTTTTATCAGAATCTGTCTAAGAAGAACCCAATCTGACCCTTTATTCAGGACTTCAACAATATGGTAGCCCAATCTTGTTGGAAATGGCTGGGAAATTGTGCCTGGGTTAAGGTTAAAAACAATACCTTCAAACTCTTCCATGGTTTCCCCTCTTTTTATCTTTCCCAGCATTCCACCTTTATATTTTGAATTCTCATCCTCGGAAAATTCCTGTGCCAATACACTGAAGTCACCACCTGTATAAAGTAATTTATATACATCCAATGCTTCTTCAAATCCTTTCCTTGATTCATTCTCACTCGGTTTTATAAACATCAGAATATGCGAAAGCTTTGCACGAGCAGGACGATTCGCAATAGAATCTTTGTTTTCTTCATAAAATCTTTTCACAGCAATTGGTGATATCATTATATTGGAAAATTTATTTTCAATGAGTTTCTGCATTATCAACTTTGATCTCATATTCTTCTCATAATTCGTTTTTAAATCCTTCACTGTAAGACCTTGCTCCTGTAGCGCCTTTAAAAAATCTGCTTCAGATGGATATCGTTCTTTTATATCCTCAATCATCTGTATTATTCTGGGTTCAATCTCTTCTTGAGTTACTGATATTGATTCATTTTCAGCCTCAACCAAAATAAGTTTTTGAGAAATAAGTTCGTTAAGGACATAATCCCTTAATTCATCAGCGCTGGTGAACATCTGCTGTGCAACAGGATCATTTACGAGGAGGTTCATATTTTCTCTGAGTTCACTTTCAAGTATTACATCATCGCCAACATACGCCGCGATTTGTTCTGCAAGCGTCGAGATGAAGAAAACTAAAATAAGCATTTTGTTCAGCCTAAACGTTTAAAAAATAGTTCAGTAATAAATCCTTCCCATTACTTAAGGGATGAGAGATCAATGGTGATTTTGTACTGGGTCTTCAAACTATCAATATACTGAGCTAAGAAATCCTGATATTTCTTTGACAGTAGATAGTTATAAATCGCAGAGCTATATTTATCATAATCAGCCTTTGCATAAACCTTTCTCTTATCGATCAATTTAACAAGCAGATACGTCCCCTGGATATAAGAAATTATATCAGATATTTCTCCTGGTTTCATAGTGAAGATAATCTCTTCAATTGCGAAATCAGCGATTGTTCCACGGTAAAGATAATCAGTAACTATCTTAGGATCATCAGGATTTTCATACTTAGTTAGGGAACGTTCCCTGGCAAGCTTCAAGAAATTCGCACCTGCCTTTATCTCTTCAAGTGTCATCTTGGCAACGTCATAGCTGGGCAAAACAATTTGTCCCAATTTTACTGCATATAGAAATTCATCTTTATGTTTATTAAAATATTCTCTGATTTCAGTTTCAGTCACTGATGACTCACTAAATTCCCTACGAACCAGGTTCATCGCCAAAAGATTTTTTTTATATTCTTCAAGTACTGTCACTATCGAGTCTTCTTTATCAATCCCTTGTTTTTTAGCCTCTAAATAAAGAATTTCTTGTTCTACCCAATTATCGCAAAATTCCGTAATTTTTTCGTCGGGAAGCTTTTTGTACTCTGACTCTGGTATGTACTTCTCAAACTTTGCTTTGGTCAATGTTGAACCATCAATCCTTACCAGGACATCTTTTTCCTGTTGGGTGCACGATATAAGCAATATCCCAATTATTAAAAATATTAATTTCTTCACTTTTCCTCCTTTAGTAATCTCTCCAACACTGCCTGATTAATTTCAGGGTTATACTTTTCACGTAAGCCCTCAAATATGTTTTTTCGGAGGGTTTGTATTTTCTGCTCACGCACTTTGCTCCTCAAATTTGAATAAACATCGCTAAATTTTTTATCTTTATATTCATTTTTATGCCCACCATAATAAGTCACTATTTCCATCGAATCTACAGCCACTTTCCCCAAAACTTCATCCGAATAAAATTTCTGGTAAAGAAGTAATGACAGAGCATTGCTCAGCCGCCTTTTTATTTTAACCTTCTTATCGAAATGCTCCCTCTCAGCCTTGTCATATATGATATCAGGAATTAATACACGTTCAATCAATGTTTTGGGTTCAATGAACGATTGTCTATACTGGTACAGCACTGCTTGTCTAATTGTTCTAACACGCACGTATGATGTGTCATATTTTTTAACAACCCATTTACTCAAATCCTCTTCTGTTATAAGAGAATCAGGTTTTAACAATGCATCTAAACCCTCCTCATTATATTCAATTTTCGCCTTCTCGAGGATCTCCTGGATAAATTTCTCACCCTTTTCAAGAATTTTCTCACGCATTAAATCATTCCGAATATTTTCTTTTACTTCCTCAAATTTAGGCGTATCTACTTTTTTATGTTCAATTACTTTGAGAATGTAGAAGTAATTACCAAATTGTACTACACCTGTTGTTCCACCTTCTTTTGTTTTTTCAATTTGCGTTACTATTTCAGGCGGTAATGATTTTACTGAAAATGAACCGATATCGCCATTTTCTGTCAACGTATCAAGAGAAAATTTCAAAAGAGAGTCGAAAGGTACGCCTTTTTTCAACTCGGCATGAATATGCTGTGCAAGGGATTCTTCATCAACAACAATTTGAGCAAGATGATACTGATCGATAACTTGATTATAAACTTTTCTTATTTCTGAATCAGGAATTTTTACTTTATCTATGACCTTTTCCTCATAGTAACCACGATAGATAACTTCCTTACGATGATTTTCAAAGGCTGCCATTACAACTGGATCCTCTTCATAACCTCTTTCGCGTGCTTCTTTAACCACAAGCTTTTGATTAATGAATTCATCAATCTTCTCCAACCTTTTTAGTGAATCATCAGTTGGCGCAAATGGAAAGTTCTCTCTAAAATCAGCGATTGTATATTTATCACTATCAATAGTGAGCAGAACCTGATTTTCAAAGGAACAACCAACAACAACCACGAGAAGTGGCAAAATAAGGTATTTTGTGTAATCTATTATTTTCTTCATGGTCTATTTTATACAAACAATTCCTAAAGTCAAGCCTTGATTTTATCATAATGGTAGATATAATGTATTAATGCAAAAAGCAGTTTTTTATATTACGATAATCATCATAGCAGGATTTATAATTCTTTCAGAAACTTTCTCGCCTATCTGGCTTTTGCTCCTTATTTTAGCTATGCTCTGGCCTTACCGACGAACAAAGAATGTCCGGCCTGTATTTCTAATGAGTATCTTGTTATTTATTCTCTACTTTGTCTTTCATTACTTTTCTATACTGATTCCATTTATTGTCGGCCTGGGTATTGCCTATATCCTTGCTCCTTTAGTTAATTTTTTAGAAAAGCGCAAGATACCGCGGGTAATAGCCATTTTGATTTTCCTGTTACCCATAGTCGCTGTTTTCCCTTTGATTTTTATCTTAATCATTTCGGGATTAATACAGGAATTGCAGGGATTAATAGAGAAAATCCCTTATGCAATCCAGCAAATTCAGGCATACTCAGGTGTAGTAATAAATAAATTAATCGAATTAGGTATTGAGATTGAGCCGAATATTATCGCCAGTACAATTACGTCACATTTAACCAATATTATTAGCGGTATCTTTACAACCATTGGTCAGATTGGCAAGGGCATTGGTGGTATTATCACGCTTGTCTATAATTTAGTATTTATACCATTATCAGCCTACCTATTCCTCTCGGATCGAAAAGAGATAAACGACTGGTTCAGAAACCTCTTTCCTGCCAAGGAAAGAAAACGGATAGATGAATTTGTTGATAGACTAAATATTTCTCTTGCTCGCTTTTTCCGGGGATCATTATTATTAATGCTCATCGTAGGATTTATTATTGGGTTTACATTATGGATTCTCGGTATAAAATATTATCTGCTTTTAGGAGTGATTGCCGGTCTTTGTAACCTTATACCCAACATAGGTTATATTCTGAGTTTTATACCAGCCATCTTAATTGGTCTTGTAAGTCCTTCTCCTCTTGTAAATCTTATTAAAATTTCCTGTGTTTATGTTGGTGAACAGCTTCTCGAAAATTTTTTCCTGGGGCCGGTAATAATTGGTAAATCATCAAAACTCCATCCAGTTGTCGTAATGATTGTATTAATTCTTGGTGGTACAATATTTGGATTCTGGGGTGTTCTTCTTGCAGTTCCGACAACAATATTCATTAGAGAATTTTTGAACTATTTTCTGGAATTAAATCTGTAAGATAAAACCATTTAGAAATTTGGAAGAAATAATAAAACAGAAAGATTCCTCGTTGTCAGTTCTACGATATGCTTGGAGTTCTTGACTGGATTCATTTTATGGCTATAATAAAATCCATGGCAGTTAAAATACGGAAATTTAAGGTAGACATAAATAATATCTGGTGTAAGAGCTGTGAAATCTGTGTTGCGTTCTGCCCAAAAAATGTTCTTGCCATGGAAAATGGTAAACCAAAAGTCATCAATCCTGATGCATGTACTGGTTGTCAATTATGCGAAATCTATTGCCCGGATTTCGCTTTAAAAGTGATTAAACTTGAGGATGCAGAAAATAAATAGACAAGACGCAAAATTAATGACTGGTAATGAAGCCTGTGCTGAAGCAGCAATTGTTGCAGGCATGCGTTTCTTTGCAGGCTATCCAATAACCCCTTCTTCAGAAATTGCTGAAGTCCTTTCAAGACGTCTTCCCCAGGAGAAAGGTGTTTTTATTCAAATGGAGGACGAGTTAGCCTCAATGGCAGCCATAATTGCTGCCTCCTTAACTGGTGTGAAATCGATGACTGCAACGAGCGGCCCAGGTTTTTCTTTAATGCAGGAGAATATTGGTTATGCATCAATGGCTGAAGTTCCATGTGTTATTGTGAGTGTCCAGAGGGGAGGACCGAGTACTGGATTACCAACACTTCCTTCACAGGCTGATGTGATGCAATCCCGCTGGGGTACCCACGGAGACCATCCTATTATTGTGGTTACTCCCTCAACAGTACGAGAGACTTTTGATTGGACAATTAAGGCATTCAATTTTGCAGAGCGCTTTCGTGTACCGGTCGTTGTCCTACTTGATGAAATCATTGCCCATATAACCGAAAAAATAATATTTCCAAAAGAAGAAGAAATAAAAATAATTGAAAGGAAACGCACAAAAGAAACTCCAGAAACCTATTTACCATATAAATACACTGATTCTGACATACCTTTATTTGCTGATTTTGGTTCTGGGTATAGATATAATGTCACCGGGTTAAGCCATGATGAAACAGGGTTTCCAACCAATGATCCAAAAAAGATTGATAACCTTTATCGGCGGCTCAATCAAAAGATTGAAAGATACAAGAATGAGATTATAGAGTTCAAAACAGAATTCCTTGAAGATGCGGAAATATGTGTGGTAGCCTATGGCTCGAGTGCCCGTTCTACGTACCGGGCAATTAGGCAAACAAGAGAAGCAGGAATTAAAGTGGGAATATTTCAAATCTTTACGATTTGGCCATTTCCATATGAAGAATTAGCAAAGGTATCACACCATATAAAAAAATTCATTGTTCCTGAGATGAATCTTGGTCAGATCGCTCATGAAGTATCATGTGCAACAAGATGTGATGTGATTAAAGTAAATCGAGTGGATGGTGGGTTGATTACACCTGATGAAATTCTGGAGAGGATAAAACATGTTTCCGTATGAAAAGTATTTAAGACTCGATAAATTCCCACATATCTGGTGTACGGGCTGTGGTTGTGGTATTATCATGAAAGCAATGTTAAGGGCAATTGAGCACAGCAAAATTCCAAAGGACAGCATTGCACTTGTTTCGGGCATCGGGTGTTCTTCAAGAACCCCTGGTTATGTTGATTTTAATACTTTACACACCACACATGGTAGGGCAATTGCGTTTGCAACCGGTCTAAAACTTGCCAAACCAGAATTAAAAATTATTGTTGTCAGTGGCGATGGCGATGCAACAGCAATTGGGGGAAATCATTTTATTCATGCTGCGAGGCGTAACATAGATATGACTGTTATTATCTACAATAATTATATTTATGGAATGACCGGAGGGCAGGCTTCACCGACTACTCCACTTGGGAAAAAAGCAAGTACTGCACCTTATGGAAGCATTGAACCGACATTTGATATATCTGGATTGGCAATAGCTGCCGGTGCCACATTTGTAGCACGGAGCACGTGTTATCATGCAGTCCAGATTGATAAATTTATCCAGAAGGGGTTATTGAAAAAGGGGTTTTCATTAATAGAGGTCCTGTCACCTTGTCCTATATACTATGCCCGGCCAAATCGCGAAGGCACTTCTGTTGATATGTTGAGGTGGTATAAGGAAAACAGTATTCCAATAGAGGTCGCAAGGAAGATGTCAGATACAGAGAAGGAACGTAAAATTATTACTGGTATTCTTCACAACATAGAAAGAGCTGAATTTTGTGAGGAATACAGGAAATTAGTTAAAAGAGTTAGTAAGAATTAGTTGAATGGTTTCTGTTCTACGGGAATTAAGAAGAGGGTGTTTACCCCGTTTAGATAGTAAACATCTAACGGGGTTTAGGCATTTACCCAAGCCCGTTGCAAATGGGCTGGGTTTAGGTATTTGATATATTCGAGGAGGTTTTTGTGGGTTTTAGATATGAATTCAGGCTCAGCGGCTCTGGAGGTCAGGGTTTGATACTGGCAGGAAAAATTCTTGCTGAAGCAGCTGCTATCTATGATGATAAAAATGCAACCCAGAGTCAATCCTATGGCCCTGAGGCAAGAGGTGGTTCAAGTCGCTCTGAAGTTATTGTATCGGATGAAGAAATAGATTACCCCAAAGCAGTAAATATTAATCTTCTTCTCTGTTTTACCCAGGAGGCATGTGATAAGTACTATAAAGATATACAAGAAAATGGAATTTTGTTGGTTGATTCTAATTATGTCACCAATGTTCCAGAAGGGGAATTTAAGGTGTATTCTTTGCCAATTACTGAGATTGCAGAGAAAGAGGCGGGTAAGACATTGGTTGCAAATATTGTCGCCCTTGGAATTATTACTGAGTTGACCGGCATCGTTTCAAAAGAGGCGGTTGAATCAGCAATCCTTTCTCGTGTTCCAAAGGGCACTGAAGAATTGAATCTTAAGGCATTCAATGCTGGTTTTGATAGAGCCAAAACATTGAAATAAAAGACAATCATAATAGCCAAAATATCCAGATGCTACCTGAGTGGTTAAAGTATGTAGATGAAAAAAGGCGAAAAAATTTATTGCGAATTCTTGAAGAATTATCTGAACTTCAGAACAAAGATAATTTAAATTTTATTATCATAGGAGCATTGTCATTATTAATTAGAGGTTATTTAAATTACAGAGTATATTGGGATGTAGATATTTTATTCAAAAATAACAACGGATTGCTACAATTTATCAATACTCCAAAATCAAAGGATTTAAAGATAGCCGATTATGATGATGCCTTAACGGGGAATAAAAATATCTTAAGCTTTCACACTGCCTGGGGATTTGACCGTAATTGGTTCAATGTTGACTACATTTTACGTGAAGGTTTTTTCGAATTTTATACACAGAATATTGATACTTTAAGACCATATGAAGAATCCATAAAAATCGATGACAGAAGTTATCAAGTCAACCTCTATATTGCACACCCCTGGGATATAATTACTGAAAAGATATCTTCGCCGCGCACAGAAAGAGATATTGAGTTAAAGGTTGATACAAGTGTAGATATCAGACATATCTTTGTAATATACGATCGGGAAAAAGATAACACCCAGTTCTGGCATTATATTTTTGAAAAGGCAAAATTGCTAAAAAGCGAAAAAGAATTTAAGGCAAAATTATTAAATATTCTTTTATCTGCAAAGAAATTAGGTTATTGTGATTTAGAAATTTCTCCTGATACTATCAAAATATTAAGGAATCTATGAAGGATTTTTTAACACACCTTCGGGAAAAAACTGCTGAATTTGGCAACCATTATAATAAGCATATTCAGGCGGTTTCAAAACATCTGGACCATCTCATTCAAAGGTTGGAGCAAAAAAAGAGGCGCGATGCTGTGCATATTTTACATCCTGCTTATGATTTCGAGTCAGACCTTCAAACAATATCGAATGTCTGTATAAACGATAAAGAAAAGTTGAACTTTATTGGAACCTATTTTGCACTTCAACTGCTATTAATGAACCGCCAGGCAATCGACCGATTAAGGATGGATGTTGTTGAGGCAGATACAAACAGGCTTCCTGTTTATAAAGAATTTATGGTTAATGCAGGTAACAACTTTAGAATGCTTACAGCCTATTACATTAAAGAACTTTTGAATATCTTCATAAAAAAAGAAAAATATCCAGAATTTGTTATCTTGGGCGTAGGAACAAAATCGGACCAGGATGATATTGATGTTGGTATTATTGATGACGGAAAGCACAACAGAAAAAAGTTCAATCGTACTATTTCCTTAGTGAGTCAGGAAATGCTTAAATTTGCGACTTCATTTCATTTTCATCTATCTGAACATATTGGTAGCCACTATTATTCGGCTTCAATTGATGAATATGAATTGGTTTTACGACACGAGATCAGGGATTTCGTGATTATTAATGAGATGTTGAGTGCGGCTATTATTATTGGCAGCGAGAAGATTTTTCAGCAGTACGAAAAGGAAATAATCGACAGATATTTTTATCACCCGGATGGCGATAACAAGTACCATGAAGGATATCTCAGAGGCATATTGGGTGAAGTTAGTTCATTGTTAGCCCGGCCGATCAGTACAACCCACATAAACTTTAAAGAAGATGCATTGCGTGTAATCAAGAGCATTATTTCGGCACGGAAAACTATATTTAATATTAAAAAAGTAAATGCCTGGGATATTATCGATGAGCTGAAAAATAAGGACACCAAAATGTATCATGAATATAATGCGCTTGAAAAATCTTTGAGTTTTTTTGAAATCTTCAGGTATGTTTACCAGTTGTTTGTTGCGCAGGATGAGGAAGTTATCCTTGAAGATGCGTCTCTGAAAAACATCCGAAGAGTTGCAAGGGCGCTCGGATATTCTGATATTGGCAAATGTCGTGCTGAGGAGCATCTCTTGGTGCACTATTATGAGCATATTCAGAATATAAGAAATATAATTCCCTTTTTGCTTCATGACATCAAAGTGCATCTGGAATCAATTTCTATTTTTGTTCCTATGTTTGATTCAGGGTATAAAGGTAACATTGCCCAGGATTTCCTCCGAAAATTTAAGTTTTTTAGGGGCACATCTTTTTGGGATGATATTCTGGATGATTTCAAAGATGAAAATATATTAAAGAGGTTTATCAATGATTTGAATTCTTTTAAGCCTGATACAAGAAGAAAATTAATAAAAGGATATATGGAATGGGGTAAATATGATATCTATTCACTGATAAAATTCTTGACAATACTGGGTAAAAGTAAAACTGGTTTGACAATATACACAGATTTAAATAATCGCCTGTTAAAGATTATTGATGTCATTCCAAACATAGAGAGAAATATTGCATATGTGTTCTATCGCTATCCGCATTTAATTAACACCTATCTATCATTAAATGAAGAAAAGAATCTATTGTTTTATCTGAAGATTATTGATAGAAAAGTTTATGAAGAAGAAATTGTAGGTGTAATCAGTAATTTAAAGAATCTTATAGGAATACACCTTTTAAGTAGTCGTTTTTTCAAAAGATTTTTCTTGAGAATTCTTGATAAATACCCTGGTTCAATTAAACTGCTAAGAGACCCAGATCAACTTGAGGAATTTGCTGATGGTATTTACAGCGATATTGGTTTAATGCGTACCTTTAAAGAGAAAAAAGAAAAATTAGGGGATTACTATGATTTAGAAATGGTGCGTGTAGGTATTAAAACATTGAAACGGGTTTCTGTTGAGGAAACCAATGCTGAATTTACTGAATTTTCCGATAAGTATATTCTTACACTCTTTGAAATATGCCGTCAGGAAATTGATGCCCAAAATAAAAAGAGAATCATTACTGATGATGTATTGGCAATTTTTGCATCAGGAGGTCATGCACGAGAACAGGCATATGATGATGATTACGACATTATTGTTTTGTTGAATTCTGATGACCCGAAAATGATTTCATATTGTAACAAAATTATAAGCAGAATGAATAGAGAAATTATCAAACGCGGTACAATACCTCACCATAGATTCGCTGATTATTTTGGTAGATTTGTAATTTCCCTTAAGGAGATTGAAGAACTGTTAAGCGAGAAGCGGGATGACATATTCATAGAAAAGTCACAAATGCTTGGTGCTCGTTTAGTAGTAGGATCTCACCGTTTCGAAAAAGAATTTTTGGGTAAAATAGTAAAACCCTATATATTTGATAAAAAGCAAGAATACATTAAACAGATGGTAAATGAGATCGATTCAAGGCATAATACAGTTGAAGAAAAAAGTCTTGTGGCTGATAATGATATTAAAGAAGGTATTGGAGGATTAAGAGATGTTGAAATG
This sequence comes from Candidatus Stahliibacteriota bacterium, assembly GCA_004376785.1. GTDB lineage: Bacteria > Hydrothermota > Tepidihabitantia > SM23-42 > SM23-42 > SOIY01. The sequence goes on from SOIY01000038.1 coordinate 10,931, forward strand.
ATGATGTTAATTATCAAAGCGAGATTCAGTATAACAGAACCAGTTAATTTAAAACTATTCAAAGATGTTGCCAGCAAACAAAAAGACCTGCGAGATGATCTGAATAAATTGGCAAAGGCATTCTGTTTTCTTAAAAATTTAAGAGATGTTTACCGTCTGACTGCAGGCGCCACTGATGTAATAATACCTGAGGCGTTAAGTAATGCCGCAGAGATTATGGATTATCATAGTAGTAAAAAATTATACAATAAGTTTATAAAAGTCAAAAATGAGGTTAGAATAATAATGGCAAATTTAATTGCTAAATTGAAATATGTCTAATTTTAAAAAAAACCATTGACTTATCCGCATACCAGGATACAATTATATATGAGTGACATCCAGACTCTACGCAAAATTGTTGAAAAAAACCCTCGTTATCCAGTTGAGGCTTATCTTTTTGTCTTAGAGGCACTCTTTTGTACACGTAAAAAATTTAAAAAGGAAAAACATGTTAGCGGACAAGAACTTCTTGAAGGAATAAAAGACCTGGCTCTAAATCGCTATGGTTCTACAGCAAAGATGGTCTTTAATCATTGGGGAATAAAAAAGACTGTAGATTTAGGTGATATTGTATTTAATATGGTGAACGCAAAGTTGTTAAGTAAAACCGAAGAAGATAGTCTCGACGATTTTAAGGATGTATATAATTTTGAAGATGTTTTTATAAAAGATTACCAATTTGAGATAAAAGTACTGAAAAATGGCAACAAATAATTTGATTTTTTGACAAATTAATATTTGTAGATATTCTTACCATTCTTGATCTCATGGAGATTTAATCTTGATTGAGCCGAATAAATTGAATTCGGGTACGTGTCAAAAATTTCCTGGAAAATTTTTACAGCATCTGTTCTGTAATCTAAATCTTCAGTTATCTCAAACAGTACACGATTGATATAACCGATTTCCAAAAGCACCAGGACATACTCGTCGGTGTTTTTATATTTCGAATCAAAATCCTGCCACATCCTAAGCTCTTCTTGAATCAGTTGAACAGAATCGTTCCAGGGAAGGTTTCTCATACGAAAAATATTTATAAGACGGTATACTGCCTTTGATGCATAGGTGCTTTCAGAAAACCTTTCGAGTATTTCCATATATGCCTCGCCAGAATAATACCAGATATTGTACTTTTCGTTAAACAGGAAATCCGGCGTGCTGTCACTTTTATCAAAACTCCCTGCTAATTCTTCGCGCGACAACCCATAATAGTACAATGCCTCAGCACAATAACGTGATCCGTCAAAGTTTTTTATAAAAAGATTGAGAAGCTTTGCTGATTTTTTATATTCCCCTTCGTCAAAGTAGCCACGAGCAAATACAAATAAGTGTTCCTCAGCTATTATTTCTTTGAAATTAACTATAACGTCGTTAAGAATTGGACCAACTGCACTATCTCGTTTTACAATTACAGTATCCTCAATCTGCTCAACTATTTCTACGACATCACCTGTATTAAAACACCTCATCTTGTGGTCATCACCATAAAACAAGACACCATCAACAATGACCACGCCTGAATCTGAAAGACACAGAAGAAAAACTAAAAATGTTATCATCAATTAAATTATATAGAATTTATTCTATCAGTCAATAGCAGCAGTATTACTTTATACAGAACAGACGCGTTAGGAGTAGTTGTTCAATTTATTGAACATTAAATGAAAAATAGCTGCGCATCTTTAAAAAGATTGACTTAAGGAAAAATTTGTGGTAATATGAATTTAGAAGGCAAATAATAAAGACGGGGTGACAAGGAGACAAGATGAGCGGGAGAGGTCTGAATCTCAAGGTGATGTGAAAGACAGATTTGGATATCAGTGTCTTAGAAATAAGGAGGTTTGATGGATTTTAATATCTTAGTTATCAACCCCGGGGCTGGTTCAACCAGGGTTGCATTATTTGAAAGTGAAAAATCACTATTTGAAGAGAATATTAGACATAGCCCGGAAGAACTTTTAAAATTTCCAAAGGTTATTGACCAGCACCAATTTCGAAAAGACAAGATTATGGAACTACTAAAATCAAAGGAAATCGATTTAAAATCACTGAGCGCAGTTGTGGGACGAGGCGGACCATTCAAACCTTTAATCAGTGGTACTTATTTTGTAAATGATAAACTTATCAAAGATATAAAATCCGGCAACTACCAGTCAGAACACCCGTCGCTTTTAGGCGCCATGATTGCCAAAGAGATTGCGGATACCTTAGACATTAATGCCTATTTTGTTGATCCAGTTTCTGTAGATGAATTCTGGGAACTCTCAAGATTTTCCGGGTTGAAAGAGATTAAAAGGAAGGCGCTGAGCCACGCTCTGAATGTCAGAATGGTGGCAAAAAGAGCTGCGCAGGAATTGGGAAAACCATACGAAGAATGTAATTTTGTTATTATCCATTTAGGAACCGGTATTACTATAGCATCGCTTCTTAAAGGCAAACAGGTTGATTCATCCAATGCAAATGAAGATGGCCCGTTTTCTCCACAGAGAACAGGTGTCTTGCCAACAATGGGGCTCGTTAAATTATGCTTTAGTGGAAAGTATCAGCTTTCTGATATGAGGAAAAAATTGAACAGACAAGGAGGGATGTTATCGTATCTGGGAACTGATGACATTCAGGAAATAGAAAACCGTATTAGGCAAGGTGATAAAGAAGCAGAATCGGTATATAATGCCATGGTCTATCAGATTGCCAAAGAGACTGGTGCCTATGCCATTGTGTTAAAAGGCGAGATTGATGCGGTTATTATCACTGGTGGCATTGCACATTCTAAAAGATTTGTAGATGGGCTAAAGGCATGGATTGGATTTTTGTGTAAGAAATTTTATGTTTACCCGGGTGAGGGTGAAATGGAAGCATTGGCACTTGGTGTGTTAAGGGTACTGAGAAAAGAGGAAGAGGTTAAAGAATACGAGTAAATTGGTAAAA
>SOIY01000156.1 GCA_004376785.1 Candidatus Stahliibacteriota bacterium
GCCACAATAAAAATCCCATTACCTTTTCTGAGCCTTAAAAAGCTTTCAATTTTAGTACTGAGTAAGATAAATGGAAATATCATAATACCTATTCCTGGCACAGACTTGCTTTCACCTATTGAAAAAAGTTCTTTGAAAAACCATGTCAGGGAAGAAAATGTGTATCTACTGTATAAAATTTTGAAATCAATATTTTCAAGATCTTTTAGCATTTTCTCCAGCTGAAATCCCTCTCTTACATGATAATCTCCTAAACGCTGTCTCTCGTTCGAATTTTGTAAAAGCTTATTTTTTGTCAAATATCTGATTTGATGAAGTGATGGAGTATGCAGTAACAATGTGCCGTCCGGTTTAATCCATTCATTAAAAAGTATCAACAGTCTTTTATAATTTTTAACATGCTCTAAGGCATCAAAGCAAATTATTATGTCATATTGATTTTTTGCTGAATATTGAAATAGATCTTTTTTGATAAATATGATATTCGGAGGAAGGGAAAGGTGTTGCTCTAAAGGATAGTTCTGATAGAGATCAACGGCTACAAAGTCACATTGACTAAAACGCCTGGCCTGTACAATAGTTATCGGAGCCCCCGCTCCGCTTCCTGCATCCAAAATCTTATATTTCTTGTTTTGTGAGATGTATTTTTTCAAAGTGCTGGTCAGATAGAGACTTCTAACCACAGCAGCAGCTTGGAGTGTCCCAATCCATTTTTCTCGAATGGGCCGGGTAAATTCGTTATACAAATTTTTCAATAGATTTTTCATTGAAGTTTTTTATTATTATAGATGCAATTATCCTCATTAAAAAAGCTGCTTATTTTTTTGTACTTAAGGATTTAGAAATATTCTTTGTGGCCAAAACAAAAATATCCTCACTGAAAAGAGAAGGAGATAGAGAAGCAAGCCATTTAATCCTCTGCCTCTGTCCATAAACATGAAAGTCTGTAAATCCTAAATGGGCTAGTCTCTCAAGTAAAAATCCTTTATTAAAACTGTGCAGATGCCTCGGGTCCCGCAATATATAAGGAATCTTTCCCCTTAACACGTCAAGACGAAATCTCCAAAAAGTAAGGTTAGGTACCTGAATTAACGTGTATTTGCCGGGTTTAAGAATTCGGTGTATTTCTTTTAGAGCATGGTAAACATCATACAAATGCTCTAAAACTGCAATACAAAGGACTAAATCGTAAGAATCATTATCTTCTGGCAGATTAGAACTATCAATGTCCAAGACATAGCAGGAGTCCATTCGTTTTGATGCCTTTTCAATTGCTGCAGGGGAAATATCGCAGCCTTTGACAATTATTCCTGGTATCGCTTTTTTTAGAATCTCTGCTTGATAACCATTTCCACAACCAAGGTCAAAAATCATCTTAGAAGCAGAAGAAGAAACTATTTCGCTTACAAATTGAAACCTTCGTTCTTGATCTAATGCTGCATCAAGAGATTTCCATCCAGTTCGCCATTCCTCATCATGAATTGATCTTGAGTCCTTCATTAAAAGTCCTAAGCTATAAATTACTCTCTAATCAAAAGAGATTCGTTTAGCCTTTAATTTTTGTATATTGGATAGAAAATCTTCTGTGATTTTTTTTCTGTCGAAATTATATACTGCATATTCCCTTCCCCGGATGCTCATTTCTTTCCGTCTTTCCTCGTCTTCAATCAAGGAGATAATCCCTTTAACTAAGTCATCAACCATTTGCGGATCTACTAATAATGCACATTCGCTTTCGCCTACAATCTCCCCCACTACGTCAATATTACTGGCTACCACAGGGCGACCACAGGCCATATAATCGAAAATTTTTACAGGAGAGGCCTGGTTGCTATCTTTTTGATGGGGAGCAACACAGATATCCATAGCACCAATATAATCCGGTACTTTTTTGTATGGAACCTGACCAGTAAAGATAAAGGCATATCGAAGCCTTTCCTCTTTTACCTTATTTAGCCAGGTGTTCATCATCGGGCCGTCTCCTACAAGCAAAAATCGAGTATTGGCAAATTTCTCCAGTATATGGGGTGCTGCCTCCACTAAGGTATCTATTCCCTGATAAATAAAGAAGGAACCTACGAAACCGATATAAATGAATGATGGCTCAAGGCCCAGTTTACGGCAGCACTCCTTCTTTTTTAAGGATCTAAAAAGCTTGGTATCTGTTCCACTGGGTAAGACCAGTATCTTAGAAAGTGGAATCCCTCCTATCCTGTTCAATCTCCGTTTGCTCCACTGCGAAAGAACAATAATCTTATCTGCTAGTCTCATGGAATATTTGTCTATTGTTTTTTCAAGAAAACGCTTTATTTTACCAATTGATTGATAACCCAAATATGGGTCATTCGGGATCTCAAAAATGATGGGTATTCTGAATAACTTTGCCATAAGCATAGGAATAAAGGAATTCATCTTGCGAACATAAAGAAAATCTACATGCGCAACTAGCTTTCCAAATAGAATCAGAGTGGATATCAATTGAAAGGAAAGGAGTCTTAACAGAGGAAGATCTATAAAAGGAATCTCTATTACTTTAGCAATGCTCTGTTTTTTAGGAAAGCCAATTTTGGGGAGGAACAGTACAACATTGTTACCCAACCTTGTCAGGTTATCAGCCAATTCGAAAATTCGGATTAGCCCCCCTACCTTTCTTTTGAATCGTGGGTCATGCCAATAAGCAATTATAAAAAAAGTAAATTTTCTAGATTCCGCAGCCATTTTCTTTACAAGATTTTATAAAGCCTCTTTCCATCCTCTGCAAAACTAACTTGTTTAAAGGAGGTTAGACGATCAATGCTCTTAATGATTCTTTTCCTGACTCAGTTTCCTTTAAGGGACCTTATGTTTTCCTTTATGAGCGATTGCATTCCATAATTTAAATATCTATCGAAAAGGTATGTTATGCCAAGATAAATTAAAATACCTGTGCAAACGAGCAGAAGAAGGCTTAATATGCCCGTTGTATTGATATGAGTTTTCAAAACAAATATGGATAGCACTATAATCATTCCATTTATTAAAGGAAGGATTATTAGTTTGTTGAAATTTTTCGCACCGCATTTTGTGATTTTTATAACCATGAAACTGAAGCCAATATTTGAAATAAAAATGCTTAATAATACTGCGATTGATGCACCTAATATTCCCCATTTAATAGAGAAGGGATAGATCAATGCAGCTAACACCAATAAACGGATTATTTGCCACTTCGTTTCTATTCTTGGTTTTCCAGCAGCATAAAATACAGGTACTGTTGTTGATGCTATTGACCTTACCAGACCCGCTAAAGCTAGTGCTTGCATTGCAGGTACCATTGCCATCCATTTATCTCCAAGGAAAGTGTTGGTAAACTCAGGAGCAAGAATAAATATTCCTCCCGATATGGGTATAGAAATAAAAGCCGTGACCTGCAATACTTTGAGATAAGCATCTTTTAATTTATTAAGGTTATCTTGTATTTTAGAATAAGTAGGAATAGTAACTATAGAAAGAGCCTCTGATATTTCTGTGGCAGCGAGATTAGACAACGTATAAGCCATCAGGTAAAAACCAAGTGCTGTCGCACCTAAAATCTTCCCCACAAAAGCATCATCACCTTGGGTGATTAAAAATACCAGAATGCTTGAACCCAGAATCCACCTTCCAAATCCAAATAACTCCCTGAACTTTTTCCAATCAATATTCATCCTTGGTCTAAAGGGACTGATTATATATGATATTATGCAGCCCACAAGGTGGCTTGCTACGAGCCCGAAGACTAGTGCCCAGACACTTCGTAAAATCAAAGCCGCAGGGATGGCTACTGCTAGATCAGCTATGGTTGTACTGATCTGATGAACAAACAGCTTATTGAATTCAAAATCTTTTTGAAAATAGATAGTACCGATATTTGTAAATCCTTTAAAAAGCACAGCAATTGCGATAACACGCACAATGTCAGTGGCTCTCGGTGTGTTAAAAAATGCTGCAACTAATGGTGCAGCTACAAGGAGAATCCCAAACAGTATAATGCCCCGAATGACCTGGACTACCCACGCAGTATCTAAGTATTCATTGATATTTCCCTTCTTCTGAATGAGAGCAATATTAAAACCTGTATGCGAGAAAGTCTCTAAAATAACCATTGCCAGAAGAGCAATTCCCATTAGCCCAAAATCGTGTGGTGCTAATACCCTAGCCAGTATAACCGTGCGGACTAACCTGAATAGCTTATTTGTAATACGCAGGGCAAAAATCCAAATTCCGCCGCGAACTGCCTGCTGAGATAGACTTTCACTAGGTTTTAACCATTCCCCGTTGTTATTCTTTAATTCCATTATATCTTGCTAATTCTTCTTTTGATGCTTCATTTGCTTATAGTGACTCTTCTTTCAGTGTTGGCAGCATCATAATTATTGCCGTAATAAACCAGAAAGGTTCCATAATGCGAAGTA